>MNWR01000081.1 GCA_001872725.1 Proteobacteria bacterium CG1_02_64_396
TCGCGTCGCCTCTATCTTCCCCAATCCAGACGCGTGCCTACGCCTGGTCAGCGCACTCCTCGCCGAATTCGACGAGGAGTGGATGGCCGGCAAAATCTACCTGAACTTCAAAATCTGAATCCCGTGGCTTAACAGAAAAAACCAGGACTTTTTACAGAAACAATGTTGCACAATCATTAGGGTGAAGCCAAGCCAGACACCAAAGGCGAATGCTTGTATGTCGACAAAGGTTGGTGCGTTGGGGCGTTCATCGTGCAAAATCGAGGAGAACGTCGATGGTGTTCGCGACCTCTTTTCCTTCAAGGTCGGTATCATGCGGTTGGCCGATGACGGGAAGATGTCGAAAAGATGAACAGATGTTCATGAACAACACTTCAGATGCTTTTCTCTCGGAACCATGGATACCATCAAATCATGCGCATACTCGTTATCGAAGATGATCGTGAGACGGCTCGCTTCCTGACCAAAGGTTTGAGGGAGAGCGGCCATGTTGTCGACCATGCGGCCGACGGAGAAGACGGACTGCATCTGGCGCGGGAGGGGGACTACGATCTGCTCATCGTCGACCGGATGCTGCCGGGGCGCGATGGCCTGTCGGTCATTACCGCACTGCGCCAGGATGGGATCGAGGTTCCGGTCTTGATTCTGAGCGCCTTGGGGGAGGTCGACGACCGGGTGCGGGGTTTGCGGGCCGGGGGCGACGATTATCTGACCAAGCCCTACGCCTTTGCTGAACTGCTGGCCCGACTTGAGGTTCTGGCCCGGCGGCGGGGGAGCGGTGGAGAGACCAAACTCAAGATCGCCGACCTTGAGATGGATATTCTCTCGCGCACCGTCAAACGCTCGGGAACCCCTATTTTGCTTCAACCCAAGGAATTTCAGTTGTTGGAATTCCTCATGCGCCACGCCGGACAGGTGGTGACCCGCACCATGCTGCTTGAGAAGGTCTGGGACTACCACTTCGACCCCCAGACCAACGTTATCGACGTGCACATCAGCCGTCTGCGCCGCAAGCTCGACCGCGACTTTTCCCCCCCTTTGTTACACACCGTCCGGGGTGCCGGGTATTTGCTGCGCGATGATTCCGCGCATCCTTAAAACCAACGCCTTTCGGCTGGCGATCCTCTACGCCGCGTTTTTCGGCGCCTCGGTCCTCGCCCTGCTTTCCTACCTCTACTGGGATACCGTTCGCCACATGGATCACACCGTGGCGAACGATATCTCCACCGAAATGGGTTTCTTACAGCACCGTGCCGAGCTCTTTGGCATCGACGATCTGGCCGACGAGATCGCCCGCCGCTCGGCCCCCTCCGGCACCACCGACCACCTTTACCTACTCAGCGCCCCCGACGGCCATATTGTGGCCGGCAATCTGCCCGGCTGGCCCGACATCGAGACACTCGAAGACGGGATGGTCCATTTCTCGTTGCGCCAAGAGTGGGAACACGAGGACGAACAACGGCGTAGAGAGCCCCACCCGGTGCAGGGGGTGGTTGCCTCCCTGCTGGGGGGAGGCAAGCTGCTGGTCGGGCGCGATACCCATGAGCGGCAAGAGATCCAAGAAAACACCCTGCGCACCATGGCTGGAGCGATGGGGGCGATGCTGGTGGTGGCGCTGGTGGTGGGGGGGACGCTCAGCCGGGGGGTGTTGCACCGGTTGGAAACCGTCAATCTGGCCATTCGCGGCATCATGGAGGGCAACCTCAAACGGCGACTGCCCCTGGACGGCAGCGGCGATGAGGTCGACCGCTTGCTGACCAGCCTGAACGCCATGCTGGAGCGGATCGACCGATTGATGGAGGGGATGCGCAACGTGACCGACAACGTTGCCCATGACCTGCGCACGCCACTGAGCAGAATGCGCAGTCGCATGGAGCTGGGGTTGATGGAGGTCCACGATGCCAACGAACTGCGGTCGATCCTGGACGAAACGGTGACCGATTTAGAGGGGGTGATCGCCACCTTCAACGCCCTGCTTGCCATCGCCCAGGCCGAGTCGGGGGCGGGGGGGCCGAAGGTGACCATCGACCTCAACGCTCTGGTCGAGGATGTGGGGGAGCTCTACGGCGCCCTGGCCGAGGAGGAGGGGGTCGACTTCGAGGTCAAAGAGGATCCGGGGCTGACCCTGCAAGGCAACCGCCATCTGCTGGCCCAGGCGCTGGGCAATCTGCTCGACAATGCCATCAAATACACCCCGTCCGGGGGCCAAGTCAGGCTCGGTGCCTGGTCGCGGGGGGGGAAGATCGTGCTTCAGGTGTCCGACAGCGGCCCCGGCATTCCCACCATCGACCGGGAGCGGGTGCTCGACCGCTTCACGCGGCTTGATGCCAGCCGCACCACCCCCGGCAACGGTTTGGGTCTGAGCATGGTGCGGGCCGCAGCCCTTTGGCATGGTGCCAAACTTGAACTGAGCGATACCCATCCCGGCCAACCCCAGCCAGGGTTGACGGTCACTCTGGTGTTTTCGGGGCCTGACAAATCATAGGGGTGGGACTACTTCCCCGAGGCCAAATCGAGGCTGTTCACCCGTTCGTCCGATTGCCACGGCAGCCAGATCAGCAGCGCTCCGACGGTGAGGTTGGTGTTGCGTTTGACCAGGGGGGAGTCGCGCACCACGCCGGGGGCCAGGGTGCGGATCTTGGTGAAACCCTTGATCCAGAGGTGGTTGCCCAACGGTAGGTCGCCGGTGACGTAGGCAAACAGGGAGTGCAACCCAGACCCAGAGGTGTAGGTGGCCCGCTCGGCGGTCGCCTGGGCGGGGGCGACCCCGTAGTAGGTTTCAAGGTAGCGCTGCGAGGCGACGAGCATCCCGACATCGAGTCGCAGTTTCCAGTTGTCCTCTTGGCTGTCGAAACGGGCGGTGTAGCGCGGCTCAAGCACCCAGCCGTACCCCCGCCCTTGAACATCAAAGACCCCCCGTACCGGAATACGGACGATCCGCTCGACGGCGGCGGCGTCTTTCGAAATGCGGATATTCAGCCGCGGCCCCGCCTCCATTGTGAGGGGGAGCGCCGACATCCCGGCCCTGGCCCGGTTGGCCCCGCCGGAGACCGGCATCCCCGCCGAGAGCCCCACGTCGAGCGACACCCGCCCCCCATCGATCACCAATCCTCGCGCCCCATCCCGGTCGAGTTTGAACCGCTCCCCCCGGTAGATGAGGTAGGGCAGCGGCAGCGCCACCGTGTAGGACTGATCGCTGCCCATGTAGTGGGGGATCGCGGTTGCCCCCAGCATCATTCCCGCCTCCCATAGCGGCTGTGCCCGTTCGTCGGCCCAGAGTTGGGGGGCGGCGAGCAGGGGGAGCAGGGCGATCAGGCAGCGACGGAGCAACGGCGGCATGGGGGATTCTATCGTGGTCAGTGGGGGGGACGCGGGCCATCGGCAAAGCACGGGCCAGTATATCGGATTGGATGAAACCTGGGGTGCGTCCCCCAACACCGGGGGGACTGTTGCACTTTTCGACAGCAGCGAGGCGATGAAACGATGACGTTTTCGGTGGCCGGGATTGAGATCGCCCCTTGGATTCCTGTGGTTTGGGGGGTGGTGGTCGGCTTGGCGTATTCCCTGGTCGGGGCGGCGGGGGGGATCCTCGCCTCGGTCGGGTTCATCTCGGTCATGGGGGTCGCCCACGCCAACATGGTTAAACCGATGGCCCAGATTCTCACGCTGGTCACCCCCTTGGTGGCGGTGCCCGGCTATGTGCGCCAGGGGCGGCTGGTGCTGTGTGTGGCGGTGTTGCTCGGTCTGGGTGGGGTGGTGGGGGCTCTGGTCGGTTCGACTTTATCGGCCACCTATCTGTCGGACCTTTCGGCCTTCAAACCGGTGTTTGGCCTGTTTACCCTGGCGGTGGCGGGGCAGATCGCCTGGAGCCTGCGCCCCAACCGCACGGCGGGCAAAGGGGGGCGTGCCGCCGCCCGTTTTGAGGCTCATTTGGCCCAAGGGGGTGACCCCAAGGCGATTGGGGTGGAACGGTTGCAGTGGGGTTTGAAACGGCTCGATTTCACCTTCGCCGGAGAGCGTTTCGCGTTTTCTCCCTGGTTGCCGATTCTGGCCGGGATGCTCATCGCGGTGGTCTCCTCGGCGCTGGGGGTGGGGGGCGGTTTTCTGCTCGTCCCCTTTATGGCCTCGGTGATGGGGTTGCCGATGTTCGTCATCGCCGCCACCGCCGCCACGGCGGTGGTGATCTCCTCGCTCACCTCGGTGGCCAACTACCTGCGTTTGGGGGTTGATCTCGACTGGACCCTGCTGGGCTTGACCCTGCTCGGGGTGGCGGTCGGCTCCTGGCTTGGCCCCCGACTGAGCCGCTTCATGAAGGAGCGTTGGCTCAAGGGGTTCCTGACCCTGGTGCTGTTGGGGATCGGGCTGCGTTATCTGCTGTGAATCCCCCTTGTTCCCACCCCGCCACAGGGGCATCCTGATTTCATGCCGCCATGAGACAACCACGGGAGGGGGAGCCATGATCGAGACCATGAAAAAACTACGTAGCGCGTTGATCGCCGATCTGCCGCAGCGGCGCACCCACATCGAGGGGTTGTGGAACAACCTGGAGGGGGAGGGGGCGCTGCACGAGCTGCGCCGCGCGCTCCACGACCTGGCGCTGACCAGCCGTTGGCTCGGCTTGGGGGAGGTCGCCGATGCCGCGCTGTCGCTGGGGGGGCGGATCGAGAAGGGGCCGCCGGGTGGCAAACCCGACCCCACCGCCCTGGCCGATTTCGAGCAGATGCGGCAGGCGTTGGAGGCGGGGGCCAAGGCGACCCTGCGCGGCTTTCGCCCCAAGGGTGTGAGCAGCGATGTCGGGGGCGACTGGATCGCCCTGTTCGATCCCGAGGATCGCTTCGGCCACGACCTGGTGGCCCCCTTGACCCGCGCCGGGTTTCGCCCCGAGGTCGTCGACGATCCGGCGTCGGCCCATCGGTATGAAGAGCCCCCCAAGGCGGTGGTGTTTCAGGTCGACGTCGACCGGGCCGCAAGCCAGGGGGAGGAGCTGGCGGGACTCTGGCCGGGGGCTCCGACCTTGGCACTGGCCAGCGGCGCCGGGTTTGCCGACCGGTTGGCCGCCATTCGGTCTGGCGCCAAGGCGGTTTTTCCCATCCCCCTCGATTTTGGCCAGTTGACCGCCGCTCTGGGGCGCTGGACCCGCCACCGCCACTCGGGCAACCCCTACCGGGTGGCGCTCGTTTCGGGCGATCCCATGGTGCGCACCCTGCTGCACAAGGTGCTGACCAGCTTTGGTCTTCAGATCGTCACGGTTGAAACCGCCGAGGGGTTGCTCGATCCCCTGCGGGCCGATCCCCCCGATTTGGCCCTGGTCGATCGCTACCTGCCCGAGTGCGACGACCTCGCCCTAGCGATCCTGGCCGATCAGGCGGCGCTGAGTACCCCGATCCTGTCGTTCAGCGCCCTGGGGGGCGATCCGATCCCCTTCATGGGGGGATTCCAGCGGTTGGCCTTGCCGGTGGGGCTCGATCTGCTTGCCACCGAGGTGGAGCAAGCGGCGGTCCGCGCCCGTGCGGCGGCAGCGTTGCAGGCCCGCGACCGACTGACCGGATTACTCAACCGCGACCACGTACTGGAATTGCTTGAATCGGAGGTCGACCGGGCGACCCGGCATCAAGAACCTTTGGCGCTGGCGATCCTCGATCTGGATCGCTTCAAGCAGATCAACGGTTTGTACGGCAGCGCCGTGGGGGATCAGGTGATGATGGCGCTGACCAACCTGTTGCGGGTGCGGATGCGCCGCTCCGATCTGGTGGGCCATTTCGGCGGGGGATCCTTCGCGGTGGTGCTGCCCGATACCGACATCGAAACCGCGCGGCGGGTGATGGAGGGGGTGCGGGAACGTTTTGTGGACCAACCTCACCATTCGGGGCGAGGCTCCTTCCACGCCTCCTTCAGTTGCGGCATCGCCCCCTTCCCCCAAAACCCCACCCCTGCGGCGCTCGAAGAGGCGGCCAAGGGGGCGCTGGTGGTGGCCAAGCAGCGGGGCCGAGATCAAGTGTTGATTGCTTAAAATCAGGTTGAACGAGGAGGCCCATGAGTACCGAATTCAACGGCCGCATCGAGGTTCAGGTTGTTCCCCACTACCTTGAAGACCAATCGGCCCCCGACGAAAACCGTTTCGCCTTTGCCTACACCGTCGACATCGTCAACCGGGGGGAGCGGGGTGCCCGCCTGATCGACCGCCATTGGGTCATCGTCGACGGCGCCGGGAGCACCCGCGAGGTGCGGGGCGAGGGGGTGGTGGGGGAGCAGCCTCATCTAGCGCCGGGCCAGCGGTTTCGCTACACCAGCTGGGTGGTGATCGAGACCCCGGTCGGCAGTATGCAGGGCAGCTACGGCATGCACGACGAATCGGGCACCCGCTTCGAAGCCCCCATTCCCCCGTTCACGTTGGCGGTTCCCGGTTTCTTGAACTAAACCGAGGGTTAGAAACCTGGTCGGACGTGAGCGTCCTGCATGGATGCAGGAGCAATTACCACGTAGGAGGCCACCCCGTGGCCGAACCCAAGCAGGAGGCCACCCCGTGGCCGAACCCAAGCAGGAGGCCACCCCGTGGCCGAACCCAAGCAGGAGGCCACCCCGTGGCCGAACTACGACCTCGCTACCGCTTTGCTCCCACCCCCCGAGAAATGTCCGTTCAACCCGTGCTTTTCTTGTTTTGCCGTGTTCGTGCGTGGTGCGTCTTTCGTGGCACCGGGGGGGAGTGCCCCCTTTGCCCTTAACGCAACCGAGGGTGCCAAGCGGGCATCTTCCACTGCGGGGGGGTGCGGAGCAGGTTTTCCATTTGGTCGCTGGGCAAAGGGGTGCTGAACAAAAAGCCCTGCACCTCGTCGCAGCCCAGCCTTCCCAATACCGCCAGTTGTTCCGGAGTCTCGACCCCCTCGGCGATCACCGTTAGCCCCAGACTGTGCGACATGCCGACAATGGCGTCGACGATGGCCCGGCTTTCCCGCTCTTGGGTCAAATCGACGATGAAGGATTGGTCGATTTTCATGGTGTTCAACGGGAAGCGGCGTAGGTAGCCCAGCGAGGAGTACCCGGTGCCGAAGTCGTCGATGGCGACCTTGACCCCGAGCCGATGCAGCGCCTCTAACGTTTCAAAGCTGTGCTGCACATTCTCCATTGCCATCCCCTCGGTGATTTCCAGTTCGAGCAGATGGGGGGGGATGTTGGTCTCTTCGATAACCTGGGCAATCGTCTCAAGCAGTCCCGCTTCGGCAAATTGCCGGGGCGACAGGTTGATCCCCATGGTCAGGGGCGGCAGCCCCGCATCGAGCCAGCGGCTTAGCTGGGCGCACCCCTCCTTCAGCACCCAGGCTCCCAACGGCAGGATCAAACCCGACTCCTCGGCGTGGGGGATGAACACCTGGGGGGGGGTCAAGTCGTGCAGGGGGTGGATCCAACGCACCAGCGCCTCGACCCCAACGATGCGCCCGGTCTCAAGATTGATCTGGGGCTGGTAGTACAGGACGAACTGGTTTTCGCTCAACGCCAGGGCGATCTCGGAATCGAGCCGGACCCGGGCCATCGCCGACTCCCCAAGTTCTTTGTAGAAGAACTGATAACGCTGGCGACCCAGCTTGCGGGATTCGTCGAGGGCGGCGGCCGCCTGTTGCAACAGCAGGTCGGGTTGTTGCCCATCTTGAGGGTAGAGGCTGATGCCGATGTTGGCCTCCAGGCGCAGATGCAGCCCCTGAACCCGGACCGGTGTGGTCAGGTTGTTGAGGATCTGCTGCGCCAGCTCCTCGACCTCCAACTGGCTGTGGACCGGTTGCAGCACAATGGCGAAGTCGTCCCCACCGGTACGGGCGACCAGATCCTGGGGACGAACGGCCCGTTGAATCCGCCGCGCCGCCTCTTGCAACAGCCGATCCCCCGCCTCATGCCCCACCGAATCGTTAATCCGTCTGAACCCAGCCAAATCGAGCGCCAGCAGCGCCGCCCAGCCCCCCTCGGCCTGGGCCTTGTCGAGGCTGGTTTCTAGGCCGTGGCGCAGCATGACCCGGTTGGGGAGGTGGGTCAGCTGGTCGTAATGCGACAGGAAGTCGACCGCCTCTTGGGCCTGCTGGTGCTCCTGCTGGGCTGCTAGAGTGTGCAGACCGAAGGCCAGATCGCCCCCCATCTCTAAAAACAGGTCGATCTCCTCGGCGCTGAAGGCATGGGGCAGGTGGTTGTGGATCCCCATCATGCCAATGATTCGCGCCTCCCGGCGCAGCGGCATCACCAACATGGAGCGGAAACCGAGACGTTGCCCCTGTTCTTGTAATCCTGTGGGATCCTCGCCGTCGGGAAGATCCTCGATCACCAAAGGGGCCTTGTCGCGCCAGCAGCGCCAAATCGGGTGGTCGGGGTTTTGTTCCGGGTCGGGCATCTTGTAGCTCTGCCCTTCTTTGAAGTGTTGCCGACTACAGGCCACCAGCGCAGGGAACGGAGCATCCGGTCGGGGGAGCAGGGCGATCCAGGCGATGGTTTGCTGCCCGATGTCCACGATGCTGGAGCAGACCCCTTCGATCAGCTCCTCGTCCCGGTCACTCCACACCAACATCTGGTTCACCGCGCTTAAGGTGCGCAGCGAACGGTTGGTCAGCACCAGGCGGTGGGCGGTGCGTTGTTCCTGTTCCAGCTTGGTTTGCAACCGCCGCGAGAAAAAGCCGATGCCCAGCATCCCGACCAGCCAAAGTAGGGAGTGGCCCAGCCCGACCGCCAGCATGTGGGCGTTGGAGATCGCCTCATGGGGGGCCATCGAGGCGGAGGTGCTGATGCCACCACGGATGTCGCCGACCTTGTACCCCTGGGCCTCGTGGCATTTGAGGCAGGGTTTTTCGGTGACCAGGGGGCGCATGAGACGCAGATAGCGCTGGCCGTCGATGTCGGAGATTTCCATGACCTCTTTGGCGCCACGTTCGAAGGCTCCCAGCGCCTTGCGCTCCCAAGGATCGGGCGCGTTTTCGGGGCGGATCGGTTTAAGGCTGGTGATGTGGGCGTGGATGCCAAATTTTTTAGAGGTCTGCTCAAACACCTGCCGGGTCATGTAGGAGGGGTTGACCAGGGTGAGATGGCGTCCCGAGGGGGTGTCGATGTCGCGCTCGGGCACTTTGAGGTAGGGGTTGGGGGGGGTGTCGGGGGAGACTTCGACATAGACCCCGCCGTGGTGGGCGTTCCAGTCGCGGTAGGCCAGATCCTTGATGAAGTAGGCCTGAACCTCGCGGGCCGCCATGTCGACCGCCTCTTCCCGTTCGAGCAGTATGTTCCAGCCCATCGATACAGAGGCCAGGGCGCTCCAGCCCGCGACCATCCAGCCGGTTCCTTTGGCGAAACGCGTGCTGAGCATGGCGGGTGGAATGGGGGTCGTCACAGGGCGGTTGGTCCAAAAGGCCGAGGTGTTCCGTCACCGGGATGGGGTAAGGTTGCGCCTAATTTTTTTAATCATACCCGACAGGAGGGGCGATGCCTCTGATCCTGCTTGAGCCATACCAGTTACGTCAAACAATCGATCCCACCGCATTAGGTTTTACCTCGACCGGTCAACTGAATCCCCGTATCGAGGATTGGATCGGCCAGCCCCGGGCCGAGCAGGCGGCCCGTTTTGGGCTGAATCTCGATGCTCCCGGTTACAACCTGTTTGTGCTCGGCTCCGAGGGGAGCGGCCGCTCCTCTTTGCTGTGCCGGGCGATGGAGCAAACCGCGGCCACCCGCCCGGTCCCCCCCGATTTGTGTTTTCTGCCCAACTTCGCAAATCCCCAAGCCCCCCACGCCCTGCGGCTCGATCCCGGCGCCGCAAGCCGCCTGAAGGGGGGGCTGACTGCGGGCTTGAGCGCGCTGCGCATTGCCATCGAGCGGGCGCTGCGCCATCCCGATTATCGCGATCAAAGCGAGGCGCTGCGTGGCGTGTTAGAGGCGACCCAAGGGGAGGCATTCGAACAACTGACCCAGCTCGCCCGCTCTTTGGGATTCGGGGTGCACCAGGAGGAGGGCAAAATCGTCTTCACCACCGCCGAGGGGGAGGAGAGGAGTCCTCCCCCGCCGGGCGAGGAGGGGACCCTACGTCGGGCGACCCGCGCCTACTTCGATAAGATCGCCCCCCTCGAAAGCCGCCTCAACGCCGATCTTGAGCGGCTCAAAACTGAGGTCTGCACCCCGGTGGTGGCGGCGATGATCGCAGCCCTGCCCCGCAGCACCATTGGCGGGGCCGATCTAGAGCGCTGGCTGGCTTTGATGCAGGCCGACCTGCTCGGTCGCCTGGATCTGCTCGAAGAGCCGGTTGAGGCGGGGGAGCCCGACCTCTTGGCCCCCCTCTACGGGGTCAACGTGGCGGTCGACAACGGCGATCTCAACCATGCCCCGGTGGTGATCGACGACGACCCCTCCTACCGTAGCCTGTTCGGGGGGATCGAGTACGAGCCTCGCCCCGAGGGGTTGGTCGCCGACTGGCGGCAGATTCAGGCGGGGAGTCTGCTACAGGCTCATGGTGGTTTTGTGATGCTGCATCTGCGCGATCTGCTGCGCGATCCGGCGGTGTGGGAAAAACTGCAACGGGTCCTGCGTTCGGGCCGGTTGAGCATCGAAGAGCCCAGCGCCCTGTCCTCCCCCCTGCCGGTGGTCGGGCTCAAACCCGAGCCGGTGGCGGTGGCGGTGAAAATCGTTCTGATCGGCTCCCGGGATGCCTACTACGACCTGCTCGAACTCGACCCCGAGTTTCTGCGCCACTTCCGGGCCAAGGTCGACTTTGCCGACGAGCTCCCCTCGACCATCGCGACCTGGCAGGCCTGCGCCCGTTTTGTGGCGGGGGTGTGCGTGCGGGCGGCCATGCCCCATGCCGACGCCCCTGCGGTCGCCCTGATGCTTGAAGAGATGATTCGGGCCAGCGAAGACCAGCACAAAATCAGCGCCCGCTTCGCCGACCTTGAGGGGCTGGCGATCGAAAGCGGCGCCTGGTGCCGCGCCCGTAAGGGCAACCTCATCACCCGCGCCGACGTCGAGGGGGCCTTGGCCGGACGGCGGCAGCGGCACGGCGATTCCGAGGAACACTCCCGGCAAAGTGTGTTGGAGGGGGTTCATCTGGTGGCGACCGAGGGGCGAATGGTCGGGATGGTCAACGGTCTGGCCGAAATCGACATTGGCGATGCCCGCTTCGGCCACCCAATGCGGATCACCGCAAGGGTTCATCCCGGCGACGACGGGGTGATCAACATCGAGCGGGAGGTCGAGCTCTCCGGTCCGATCCACGATAAGGGGATGCTCATCCTTCAGGGTTACCTGGGGGCGACCCTGATCGCCGAGGCCCCCTTTTGCCTGAACGCCACCCTGGTGATGGAACAGGAGTACGGCGGGGTCGAGGGGGATAGCGCCTCGGTGGCCGAGTTGGTGGCGCTGGTGTCGGCGTTGTCGGGGGTGGCGGTGCGCCAAGAGGTGGCGGTGACCGGCGCCCTCGATCAATACGGCCAGGTGCTGCCGGTGGGGGGGGTGAACGAGAAGATCGAGGGGTTCTTCCGCATCTGCCAGGCACGGGGGCTGAGCGGCGATCAAGGGGTGCTGATTCCGGCGGCCAACCTGCGCCACCTGATGCTCGACCTTGAGGTGGTGGCGGCGGTGGCGGCGGGCGATTTTCACATCCACGCCATGGAGCGGGTCGAGGAGGGGATCGAGCTGCTCACCGGCATCGCGGCGGGTCATGGTGGGGAGGGGGAGGCCGACGAAGAGACGATCTTCGGCCGCGCCCTCAAAACCCTGCGCACCTTCCGCCGTGCCTGTCATCACGACAAGGAGCGACGGGGCGATGCGCGGGAGTGGGGACGGCCAAGGCGGTGAGGGGGAACGACAGGTTTTTCACAAGCCGCTTCATCGGGGCGCGTCTCCGGGCGCGCCCCTTATTCCGGTAGTCATGGAGTCCCCATGCCCGAACTGGCCGAAGTCGAAGTCACCCGCCGCCAACTCCTGCCGCTGCTCGGATTGACCGTGGCTTGCGCCGAAAAGCTGAGCGACAAAAACCTGCGTCTGCCGCTGGGGAAGGGGGATTTGGGGCGGTTGAGCGGAGCCCGCCTCGACGCCATCGACCGCCGGGGCAAATACCTGATCTGGCACTTTTTGGGGGCCGATGGCGTGCCGCTTGAAATGGTGGTCCACCTGGGGATGAGCGGCAAAACCCTGCTTGATGCCGCCGATGCCAGCCCCCACGACCACCTGCGCTGGCATTGGTCGCAAGGGGCAACCCTGACCTACCGCGACGTGCGCCGCTTTGGCTTTGTGGCGGTGGGGGATGTGGGACTTGGGACCGAGATGACCGCCACGATGGGGCCGGAGCCGTGGGACGAAACCTGGGCCGCCCAGGTGGCGGCGAAAGCCAAGAAGGGGAGTCGCAGCGTCAAGGCGCTGCTGATGGATCAAAGCGTGGCGGCGGGGCTGGGGAACATCTACGTCTGCGAAGCCCTTTTTGCGACCGGCATCCACCCCGAAACCCCGGCCTACAAACTGAAGAACAAACAGATCGAGGCGCTGCACGAGGCGGTGCAAGGGGTGTTGGAGCGGGCCATTGCGGCGGGGGGCTCCTCGATCCAGGACTTCAAGGCGGCCCACGGTAGCCCCGGTTACTTCCAGCTCGAACTCAAGGTCTACGGGCGGGCGGGGGAGGGATGCCCGGCCTGTGGGGAGGAAATCCGGGCGATCAAGCAGCAGGGGCGCACCACCTTTTTTTGCGCCAGATGCCAGCGGTAGTCGGGTTCAACCGCCGCCAGCTCACCCCCTAATTCTGCCTGCCAGTCGTACCTCTTGGGCCGCTTCGGTGGTCTTGAGCAGCAGGATGATGAAGTGTTCTTCGGCTTCGAAACGCCAGGGGTTGGGCCAGATGGGAATGGTGGGGGGGGGTCTGTGGCGGCGTTGAGCCGAACCTCAAGGGCGCTCTTCACCGCCCCAAAACATTAGGGAAGCGCTGATTTAATGGCGCTTCCGAGCGACCCACAGATGGGCCGCCAAAATCAGGAACGGCAGTAACTGATTTTGCAAGCGAAGCAAAAACCATCGCCGCCTCATGGCGCCTACTGTTGGTTTTTGCGAAGCGTCGCTGAAAAAGGCAGGGGGCCTTTATTCAGCGTTTCCTTGGTTTTGCCGCTGCCCCACGCCCCGAAGCCCCCGATCACCAGGGGCTCGCCCGGTTGGTCGGCACGCAGGTGGCGTGTGAGGGCGTCCAACAGCCCTGGACGTAATGCTTCATCCCGAATAGCAGAGGTTCGCGTTTTTTGGGTACTTCCCGTGCGCCCATCCCAACCCCCGTTCCCAAGCCGCTCCCTCCCCCTCGTGAGGTGATGGGTTCCAAACCTATCCGTGGCGGTGGGCGGCGTCATGGGGTGGATGGGCGGCCCCTCCCTGGGCCTCGTTCCCTCCGCTTGGGGTTACTCCTTCTCAAGCTGTCCGTCGCGAATGATCACCCGGCTGTCGGAGTCGGTAATGTCGATCTCACCGACCCCCTCGACCTCAAGGGTGCAGGACCAGCAAATGCTGTTTCGGGTGGTGTTGCCCGAAATCGAGCCGCTGGTGGTGCCGCCGTCGTGGATCTTGATGTTGTAGCTGCGGCTGTCTTTGTTGACCAAGTCGGCGGCGGCCATGGCGGTGGTGGGGATGACGAGGGCCGCGAAGGCCAGGGCTGGGATGATGCGCATCATGCACTCCTTTGAATTCGAGTTCGGAGGGTACGTTCTTTTGGGGACGGGATGGCGGGGGGCCGGATTGGTACACCCGCTGGATTGAAGATTTCGCGGGCGATGATATTTAGGGGCCGTTTTCAAGTAGTTCCAACACCTGCCCCGCCACCCCGTCGTCGCGCAGACACATGACGGCGGCGACGAGTTGAGGCGGGGCGCGGTTGATCGTGAGTTGGTTGGCCAGTGCCTGGATTTGCGCATGGCGTGGCGTTGGGGGGCTTTGTAGGGTGGCCAGTAGAAAGGCGCGGATCTTGGGGTTTTCTTTGGCCATGCCCATCAACTCGATGAAGCCGTCGATCTCGGCGATGGACTGCTTACGTGCTTTCATGGCAAGGGTTTCATCGCGCTGGAATAAGGGTGCTGACGGCGGGGATGGAGTAGGGAGCAACGGCATGGAGGCTCCTGAATGTTCCGTGTTCCCGAAAAATGAGGAACCTCATCCCACCAGATCGAGCGGCCCTCGATAGCGGGTCGCCCGCTGCATGCCCCCCATTGTCTTTTCATTCAGGGTGACCATGGTGTAGGGGCCTTGGATGTTGCGATTCCAGGTGCAGGTTAGCCCTCGAAGGTTGGCCGGTTTGAAGCCGTACTGGCAGAAATCCTGGGCGGTGGGCTCCAAGGCGACAACAAAATGGCAACCCAACTGGGCGATGGTTTGAAGGCTCTGTTCCAGCAAACACCCCCCCACCCGTTGGGATTGGCGGTCGGGATGAATCGCCATAAACCGCACCCCCATTCCCCCGATGATGCCGTGCATCCCCCCGGTGACCCCATGTTCGGTTTCGAACCAAACCGGATTGAAGAGGATGTGCCCAACGAGTTTTTCACCTTCAAATGCAACCAGTGAAACCCGGTTGGCGCAGGTAGAAGTCAGCGACTGCCCCGCCTCATCGGCTTGTTTGGGTGAAAAAGCCAGACGATGCAGAAAACGGATCGCATGGAGGTCTTGGGGCTCTTCGGGGCGGATGGCGAACATGATGGGCTCCTGCCGTGGGTATTGTTCGGAGATTTCGGAGTGGCGCTCTGGTCGGTCATGGCCGACATGACTGGACGGTAGAACCTCAGCCGGGTGAGGTAAATGACGCAGCCCGGCAGGTGTGATGGAAACCACACGTCCTGAGGTCGGGTTTGGTGGTGGGTAACGCTTACGCGCCGAGAAATCGCTCAAGGCAGGAGGCAAAAGCCTCCGGTGCCTCCAGCGGCCAAGCGTGGCGGGTGTGCGGGATCAGGGCAAAAGAGCCGTGAGGAAGTCGGTTGGCGTTGGCTTGATGCTGGGCCGGATCGGCGTAGTCGTGCTCGCTGGCGATCACCAGGGTGGGGCGGTCGATTTCAGGCAAGCGGTCGGCCATGCTCCAGGCTGCGATACCCCTTAAGGTGGCGAGGTAGGCGCGGGGATCGTTGCTTGATAAACGTGCCGCAGTGGCACGTCGCAGCATGATTTGGTCGGGTTTGGGGAACAGCCTTCGGGCCAGCCAGCGCCCGGTCATTTTCATTCCCAGCAGCCGAACCAAACCGATGCGCCACCATGCCTCGAAACGGCGCCGCAGGGTGGTTGCGCGATAGTCCGCCAGGGCGTTGACCACCACCAGTCGGCGCATCGAATCGGGTCGGTCGAGCGCCAGTTGCCAAGCCACCATCCCCCCCAACGAAAACCCCGCCACGTCGACCGGTCCGAGGTTCAAATCGTCCAGCAGGGCAGCAACATCGGTGGCCATTAGGGCGATGCTGTAGGGGGGCGGCGGCTTGTCGCTTTGGCCGTGGCCCCGCAGGTCGCAGGTGACGACTTGAAAGTGGGGGGTCAGCAGGGGGACAACAGGGGTCCAATCTTCAAGGCAAGATCCAAGACCGTGGAGAAGCAACAGCGGTCGACCCTGGCCTTGCACCTCAAACCGCATGGCGATGCCGTTGGCTTGGCGCAGCGGCATGATGTTTCCCCCAACAAAAAGCCCCCCATGTGGGGGGCCATTCGCGATTCGAACCGTCCGGCGAGTGATTACCGCAGAGCCTGGAAGGTGGCGTCGTCCATGGCCAGAATCACCCCTTCGAGGGCATCGAGTTTTTTGGAGATCTCCATCGAGGTCTCCTTGAGAAAATGAAATTTCTCACGGGCTTGGTTGCGATGTTCGTCGCCAGCATCGGAGGTGGAGCCGAACAGCTTTTGGAACAGGGTGGTCTTTTCTTTGTGATTGTTCTGGAACAGCAGGGTGAAGATCTCAAGGTACTGACCGTGCAGCTTCTCGTGACTCTCAGAGATCGCTTGGTATTCGCGTAGATGCGATAACATCTGGCCGTCGCCGAAGTACCACTTCCCAAAGGTGCACTCGGTTTCGTTGATCGGCACCTGCTCTTTTTGGAGCGGCATCCCTTCGATGATGGCCCGGGCGTTGGAAACCCAGCCAATGTGTGCGCGCTTGGCGTCCCGCAGTTTCCAAACCACATCCATCTTGTCGCGTGTAGGCATGGCATGCTCCTTCGGTTGTTGGGGTAGGGGGGGCGGTCACCGGGCGATCATATTCGACGTTTTCTAATCGTGCATCGAATCGCTGGTACGACCAGAACATGATTTTCAGATGATGCTCTTGGAGCAACCGCAAAGCAGGTGACGCCAAGTCTTGATTTTTTCAGCAGACAAAAAAAGCGCGCCCCGGCAAGCCAGGGCGCGCTTTTCGATAAAACCGCCAGGGAGGGGAAGAGCCCCTCCGACGGAGGGGCCTCGATTAGACCGAGTAGTAGAGCTGATACTCGACCGGGTGAGGCACGGTGCGAACCTTCTGCTCCTCTTCGCGCTTGAGGGCGATGTAGGAGTCGATGGTGGTCTTGCTGAACACGCCGCCCTGCAGCAGGAAGTCGTGGTCGGCCTCCAGCGCGTTGAGCGCCTCGGTCAGTGAAGTGGCGACGTGGGGGATGTTGGCTTGCTCTTCGGCAGGCAAGTCGTAGAGGTTTTTGTCCATCGCCGGGCCCGGATCGATCCGGTTTAGGATACCGTCCAGACCGGCCATCATCATGACGCTGAAGGCCAAGTAGGGGTTGGCGGTCGAGTCGGGGAAGCGAACCTCGATGCGACGCCCCTTGGGGTTGCCGGAGGCGGGAATGCGGATCGAGGCGGAGCGGTTGCGACCCGAGTAGGCCAGCAGCACTGGGGCCTCGAAATGGGGGACCAGACGCTTGTAGGAGTTGGTCGACCCATTGGTGAAGGCGTTGATCGCCTTGGCATGTTTGATGACGCCGCCGATGTAGAACAGCGCCAGTTCGGACAACCCGGCGTAGCCATTACCGGCGAACAGGGGCTTGCCGTCTTTCCACAGCGACTGGTGGACGTGCATGCCGGAACCGTTGTCGCCGTACATGGGTTTGGGCATGAAGGTGGCGGTGCGGCCAAACTGATGGGCCACGTTGTGCACCACATACTTGAACCATTGCAGGTTGTCGGCGGTTTGCAGCAGGGTGTCGAAGCGGAAGTCGATCTCGCACTGGTTGGCGGTGGCGACCTCGTGGTGGTGGTACTCAACGTGCAGACCGACCTGACCCATCACCTCGCACATGGCGTTGCGGATCTCGTGGCTCGAATCCACCGGAGGCACAGGGAAGTAACCACCCTTGACGCCGGGACGGTGACCCATGTTGCCCGACTCGTACTCCTTGGCGCTGTTCCAGGCCGCCTCTTCACTGTCGATGCGGAAGAAGACGTGGCCCATGTCGGCACCGAACCGGACGTCGTCGAACAGGAAGAACTCCGACTCGGGGCCGAAGTAGGCGGTGTCGGCCACACCGGTCGACTGCAGGTAGGCCATGGCACGCTTGGCGATGGCGCGAGGGTCTTTCTCGTAGCCTTCACCGGTGTAGGGATCCCGAATGTCGCAGGTCATCACCAGGGTGGGGGCCTCGAAGAAGGGGTCGATCATCGCGGTGCCGGCATCGGGGATGTACAACATGTCGGAGTTGTGGATGTCGCACCAACCGGCAATCGAGGAGCCGTCGAATCCCAGACCGTCCACGAAGGTGTCTTCGGTGAGCATGTGGATGGGGGCGGAGATGTGCTGCCATTTGCCGCGGCTGTCGGTGAAGCGGAAGTCGACGAACTTGACGTCGTGTTCCTTGATGAGATCAAAAACCTTGCTGACTGCGTCGGACATCGAGGTCTCCTCCAATGTTGGATGGGTGAAAGGCCCGGAACTAAACCTAGGGACCAAGGGGGGCTAGTTACGCCCCCCCAGGAATCGTTGAGCAATCGGATAACGGCGATCCCGCCCAAATGCGCGTCGACTAACTTTGACGCCAGGGGCTGCCTGCCGCCGTTTGTATTCGTTGATATCGACCAAGCGCACGATGCGGTGCACCGTCGCGTGGTCGAACCCCTCGGCAATGATCGCCTCGGGGGGCATATCCTGCTCCACATAGCGTTTGAGGATCGGATCCAAAACAGCGTAGGGGGGCAGGCTGTCTTCGTCTTTTTGGTCGGGTCGCAGCTCGGCGCTAGGGGGGCGGATGATGATCCGCTTGGGGATAACCCCATCCAACCTATGGTTCAACCGCGCCGCTATGGCAAAGACTTCGGTCTTCCACAAATCCTTGATCGGATTGAAGGCCCCGGCCATGTCGCCGTAAAGGGTACAGTATCCGACCGCGACTTCACTCTTATTCCCGGTGGTCAGCGCCAGCGCGCTGTGCCGGTTCGACCAGGCCATGACCATCAAGCCACGCAATCGAGCCTGAATGTTCTCGGCGGTTGTCCCTCCGACGGGCTCGGGCCAGAGCATTCCCAGGCTTTGACTCAAGGTCGCCATCGCAGGCTCGATGGGGATGATTTCGGTGTGGATTCCTAGGTTGCTCCCCAACGCCAGGGCATCCTCAATCGAAATCGCCGCCGTGTAGGGGGAGGGAAGAATCAGCCCCGTAACCTGTTCGGCCCCCAACGCCTGAACCGCCAGCGTGGCCACCACCGCAGAGTCGATCCCCCCCGACAGCCCCAGAACCACCTTGGAGAACCCGGTCTTACCCACGTAATCGCGCAGCCCTAAAACCGTCGCCTCGATCAACCGGTCGGTTGGCTCAGGAATGGGGGCCAGCGGCGCACGAGGGATGATTGTTCCGTCGGGGGCGATCTCGATGTCGAGTTGCGCCTCGGCAAATTGGGGGGCCAGCGCCCGCAGAGTGCCGTCGCCACCCAGCACGCAGCTGCCTCCATCGAACACCAGCTCGTCCTGCCCCCCCACCGGATTGACGTACAGGATGGGCAGCCCGGTTTCGGCGACTCGCTCCTCTAATATCGCCCGGCGCTCCTCCCATTTGTCGACATGGAAGGGGGAGGCGTTGAGGTTGACGATCCACTGGGCCCCCGCGCGGACGCAATCCAATGCCGGACCTCGGTTATGCCAAACATCCTCGCAGATGGTCACTCCCACCTGCCAACCACCCACCTCAATCACCACCGGTTGGTCGCCCGGTTGAAAGACCCGGGCCTCGTCAAACACCCCGTAATTGGGGAGTTTGCGCTTGGCGTAGAGATCAACGACCTCCCCGCCCCGCAGGACCACTGCTGCGTTGTAGGGCAGCCCCTCGCGGCAAGGCCAAGGGGTGCCCACAACGGCGGTCATATCGGGGGGGATCTGAGCGGCCAGATGGGCGATGCCGTCGCAGCAAAGGGCAAGAAAGTCACCCCGAAGCACCAGATCCTCGGGGGGATACCCAGACACCGCCAATTCTGGGAACAGGATCAAACCAACCCGGTCGCAGCGTGCCTGAGCAACGGCCTGCGCCATGGACGCGACGTTGCCCGCCACGTCCCCAACGACGGGATTGGATTGAACCAGACGAACCTTCAGCGGCGTGGATGACATCAAATCAGATGGCGTCTTCGTTCTCTTCGCCGGTCCGAATGCGAACGGCACGCTCTACTGCAGTCACAAAAATCTTGCCGTCGCCGATCTTACCGGTCCGGGCTGCCTGGGCGATGGCGTCGAGCGCCGCGTCGACCTGATCGGCCGAAACCACAACCTCAACCTTCACCTTGGGCAGAAAATCGACCACATATTCGGCGCCGCGATAGAGCTCGGTGTGCCCTTTCTGGCGGCCATACCCCTTAACTTCGGTCACGGTCAGTCCGTGGACACCGATGGCGCTGAGCGCCTCTTTCACTTCGTCGAGTTTGAAAGGCTTGATGACCGCTTCGACCTTTTTCACATCATTCCCCTTATTAAGTCTTGTTGTTGTGCCGATCAGTAGTCGACCGATGCGCCGAACCAAAGCATATGATCGACCTTGCTGTTCAGTCCCAATTGCACCGAGGCAAAAACCTCTAGGTCGTTGCCGACCGAGCGGGAAACCGTGCTTACCAGATCGGAAACGACGCGGTTTTTCCCGTAAACGCGCCCCCCCTCGACAACGAACCGGGCCTGGGTCTTCTCGTCGATGGTCATGCCTCGGCTCACATCCCACCACCAATCGGCGGCATTGGCCAGCCTGCCCGCCGCAACCGTCTTGTACAGGGTGGCATCGTACCCTTTCCAGGAGGCTCCGGCATACAGGTCAACCTGATTCAGGGAGCTTAAGTTGGTGTACAAAAAGCCCAACACCCCGACCTTGTAGGTGACATCCCAGGCCAAATAGCGGTCGGTAAATTCGATCCTGGGATCGATCTCGGTGACGTTGGGCCGGTCGAAACTCGACAAAAAGACCCCGCCGCTCCAAGGGCCGCTGTGTCCTTGAAAGACTCCCTGCAGGGTGACCCCGGAGGAGGCTGTGTTGCCGCGCAACACATACTGAGAAACCATCCAAACCGAGCCGTCGAGGACGATCTCAGGGCCGCCCTTTTGGGGCGGGGGGATGTCGGCAACGGTTTTGGGCGCCGGAGATGCCACGTTGCTGGTCGTCGCCGGTCCCGTAGGTACGGTAACGGTGCCGGTGGTGGATTGATCCTGCGACGCTGCGTCGTCACCGCCGGAGGTTTGATCCCCTTGGGTCGAGGCGCTGGTGGCCCTGTCGCGATTGGCGGTATCGGCCGGTTGGGAGATTGTCTCTTGTGCCGACAAGGACTCCGCTTGCACAGGCGCTGGACCCTCGGCCCAAACGGGGGTTGAAAAAGCACACGACGTGCCAAGGAGGGCGATGAGTGCGGGGGTTGTTTTCTTCATGATGGTAAACCCTTGGGGTGATGAATCATGGGACAGAAACAGGTCGGTGGTTGGCGGTGCGCGAAATGCGTGCCATCCCTTTTAAATGACCTGCGCTTCATCACGCGGTGAGTGTCTCTGTATATTGCGAGGGCAATTTTCCGTCCAGTTTTGTCAGGGTTGCGACATTGGGGCATGCGCTACCCCCAAAGTTGACCACGACCGCCCCCCTCCCGACAATGCCGCCCCTTGTCGATCCCCTCTGTGCCCGAACATTGTGATTCTGGCCACCTTATAAGCCCCCGTAGCTCAGATGGATAGAGCGTCCCCCTCCTAAGGGGAAGGCCACAGGTTCGAATCCTGTCGGGGGCACCACCAATGCCCATGACTCCGGACGCCATCGCATCCTTCCTCGCCCCCAAGGGGCCGCTTGCCCGAGCTGTGGCCCGTTTCGAGCCCCGTGCCGGTCAGGTCGACATGGCCCAGACGGTTGGCCGGGCCATCGAGTCCGGCGGCCACGTGGTCATCGAGGCGGGGACTGGAACCGGTAAAACATTCGGTTACCTGGTGCCGGCACTGTTGGCGGCCCGCGGTCCGGTGGTGGTTGCCACCGCCACCCGTACCCTGCAAGACCAAATCTTCGAAACCGATCTGCCCCGACTGTTGCCGCTCTTCCCCGGCATCAAAGCGGTTCGTCTCAAGGGGCGGGCCAACTATCTGTGCCCCTTTCGGATGAAACAGTGGGTCGCCACCGTCGATGTCCGGGTGATGACCCTTGAGGAGCGGCTGCGCCTGCGGGGCTTGATCGATTGGAGCAGTCGCACCGTCGAGGGGGATCTGGCCGAGTTTCACGATCTGTCGGAGGAGGATCCCTGGCGGCGCTCGATCACCAGCACCCGCGAAAACTGTTTGGGAAGGGAATGCCCCGATTTCGTCGAATGCCCCTTCAACCGGGTGCGCCTGGCCGCCATGGAGGCGGGGTTGATCGTCACCAACCACCATTTGCTTTTGGCCGATCTAGCCCTGAAAGAGGGGCGGTTCGGGCAGATTCTTCCCGAGGCTGCAATGGTGGTGGTCGATGAGGCCCACAACCTGCCCCCCCTGACCTCGGTGGTCTTTGGCGATTCGGTCTCAACATGGCAAACCCGAGATCTGATCGGCGATCTGCGCAAGCTCGGCATTGAGGCGGGGGTTGATGAGGTTGTACTGCGCGAGGCCGACCGGGTTCATCAGGCCACCGAAGAGGTGATTCACGCTTGGCCGAGCGGGGTGGAGGAGGGCAAGGAGGAGATCGGATTGCTGCGCGAGCGACTGCCAAAGTTGCCCGAGGCGCTCGGAGATTGGCACCAAGCGCTGAGCGATCTGGCCGATCTGCTCGACCGGCGCAAAGAGGGGGCCGAAGAGATCGCCAAGCTGGCCGAGCGGGGGCAGGAGCTTGCCGATCGGGTCGGGAGTCTTTCCCAGAGCAGTACCCGGCCCGAGGTGGTTCATTGGGCCGAACGGGGTGCCCGGTCGGTGATCCTACACGGCCATCTGGTCGAGGTGGCCGGGGTACTTCGTCAGACCTTGTTTGCCCGCTACCCCACGGTGGTGATGACCTCGGCGACCCTGACCACCGCCGGAAAATTCGACCACTTTTTGATCACCGTGGGGCTCGACCGGGAAACGACCCCGACCTTGGTGGTTCCTGGTAGCTTCGATTACCCCAATCGTACCGTTCTGTATTGTCCGCCCGATCTGCCCGACCCCAAGGATCCCCGCTACATCGACCAATTGCTGCCTCGTATGGGGGAATTGGTTCGGGCCACCGAGGGGCACGCGTTGCTGCTCTTCACCAGTCATCGCCACTTGACCAAGGCGCGGGCGTGGTTCGAAACCCAGGATTGGGACTTCCCCGTCCTGGCGCAAGGGCAAGGGTCGCGCCGAGCGCTGCTGGAGCGGTTCCGGGCCACACCCGAATCGGTGTTGCTGGCGACCGGCAGTTTCTGGGAGGGGGTCGACATTCAGGGGCGCAGTTTGAGCTGCCTCATCATCGACAAACTTCCGTTCCCCTCGCCCGACGACCCGGTGCTGAGAGCGCGCATGGCCCAGGTCAAGGAGCGGGGGCGCAGCGACTTTGTCGACGTGATGATTCCGCTGGCGGTCACCCAATTGCGGCAGGGGGCCGGAAGGTTGATGCGCCACAGCAACGACTTCGGGGTGTTGATGATCTGCGATCCCCGACTGCGCCGTGCCAATTACGGCCGCATCTTCATCGAATCGCTCCCCCCCATGAAACGATTGGGACATCTGGCGGGGGTGGCGCGCTGGTACGAGGGGATCGTGGCCGAACACGAAGCGGGCGACGCGGGGAGTGAGGCCGACAGGGGAGGCGGGGACGTTGCGGGCGGGGGGCCGGACGGTTAAAGTCCGGCGCTTTCCGCAAGGTTTGGTTTGGACCCCCCATGCCGTCGCTTTTGGCGGTTGAAGAATTGAGTTCGAGAGGCTTGAGACAAGGCGATGATTACCGAGGATGTCGTGCTGAGTGCCACCCAATACGGCAAGAAGTACACCTGCTACCAATGCCATCAGGCGTTCTACGACCTCAACCCCGAGGGGAGCTCCTCCATCGAGGCCATCTGCCCGGTTTGCAACGCCAACCAGAAGGATGCCCCCATCCCTGCCTACATGGGTGGGCGTCGCCGTAAGGTGGTGCTGGAGGAGGCGGTTGCCGAGGTTGAAGACAAGGATGACGACGATGAGGATCTGGACGTCGACGCCGACCTCGATCTGGATGCCGAAGACGATGCAGGCGATGTGGACGAGCCCGAGAGCGAGGAACCTGCGGTTTGATTTTGGGGTTCCCGCATTGTGTATGATCGATGGAAGGCCCGGATTTCCCGGGCCTTCTCCCTTTTAAGTCGTCTCTTCCCCCCTTCGGTATCCCATGGTTTTCGAAACCATCCGCAATTTCTCCATCATTGCCCACATCGACCACGGCAAATCGACCCTGGCCGACCGTTTGATCGAGTTCACCGGCTCGCTGGAACAACGCAAGATGAAGGCCCAGGTTCTCGATAAACTGGATCTGGAGCGGGAGCGGGGGATCACCATCAAGGCGCAGACCGTCCGGCTCATGTACCCCGCCCAGGACGGCAAGACCTACCAGCTCAACCTGATCGACACCCCCGGCCATGTCGACTTCACCTACGAGGTCAGCCGTTCGCTCGCCGCCTGCGAGGGGGCGCTGCTGGTGGTCGACGCCTCCCAGGGGGTCGAGGCTCAGACCCTGGCCAACGTCTACCTGGCGTTGGAGCACGATCTAGAGCTGATTCCGGTGCTCAATAAGATTGATCTGCCCGCAGCCGATCCCGAAGGGGTGGCCCAGCAGGTGGAGGATCTGGTCGGCCTGTCGAAGGAAGAGACAATCCGCGCCAGCGCCAAAAGCGGCATCGGCATTCGCGATATTTTAGAAGCGGTCATTCACCGCCTACCCCCCCCGCAAGGGGATCTCGATGCTTCGCTCAAGGCGTTGATCCTCGATTCTTGGTTTGATCCTTACGTCGGCACCATCATGGTGGTGCGGGTCTACGACGGCCGGGTCGCCAAGGGGACCAAGATCAAGATGATGGCGGCTGGGGGGGTGTTTCAGGTCGAGAGCGTTGGCATCTTTACCCCCGAATCCCAGGTTTTGGCCGAACTCAAGGCGGGTGAGGTCGGCTTCATTATCGCCGGGATCAAACAGGTGGCCGACTGTAAGGTGGGCGACACCGTCACCCGGGCCGACAGACCCACCAGCGAGCCTTGCCCCGGTTTTGCCGAGGCCAAGCCGATGGTTTTCGCCGGGCTCTACCCGGTCGATTCAGCCCAATACAGCGACCTGCGCGAGGCGCTTGAAAAACTGACCCTGAACGATGCGGCTCTGGCTTGGGAGCCGGAGACCTCGGCGGCGCTGGGGTTTGGTTTTCGGGTCGGCTTTTTGGGGCTGCTCCACATGGATGTCACCCAGGAGCGGCTGGAGCGGGAGTACAACCTTGAGCTGATTACCACCGCCCCCACCGTGGTCTACGAGGTGGTGTTGACCGACGGCACCAGCATCGAGGTCGACAATCCGGCCGATTTGCCCGATCCGGGGCGGATCGACCACATCCTGGAACCCTTCATCACCGCCAATATCTTCCTGCCCAAGGATTACCTGGGGGCGGTGATTGCTCTGTGCGAAGAGCGGCGAGGCATCCAAAAAGACCTTGCCTTCATCACCGAAACCCGGGTGCAACTCAGTTACCAGTTGCCCTTCAACGAGGTGGTCCTCGATTTCTTCGACCGGCTGAAATCGATCACCCGTGGTTACGCCAGTCTCGATTACGAACCCCTCGATTTTCGTCCCGGCGATCTGGTTAAACTCGACATTCTTATCAACGGCGAGCCGGTCGACGCCCTGTCGATCATCGTCCATAAAGACAAGGCCTATTACCGAGGCCGCGAGCTGGCTGCCAAGATGAAGGAGCTGATCCCCCGGCAGATGTTTGAGATCGCCATTCAGGCGAGCATAGGCAGCCGGGTGGTAGCCCGCGAGACGGTGAAGGCACTGCGCAAAAACGTGTTGGCCAAGTGCTATGGCGGCGATATTTCGCGCAAGCGCAAGCTGCTTGAAAAGCAGAAAGAAGGCAAAAAGCGGATGAAGCAGGTGGGGAACGTCGAAATTCCTCAAGAGGCCTTCCTGGCCGTCCTTCAACTTGGGGAGGATCGTTGATCCCCCCTACCGAGCCCCTCGATAGGGCCTCATCGCGAACAAACTTGAATACATAGGTAGGGCATGGACTGGATCGTACTGTTGATCGCCATCGTTGTGGTGGCTGCGACATGGCTGGCCGTCGACCGCATCGCCAGGGCGTTGCGCCGCCCCGACCGGCACAAATCCTTCGATTGGATCGAGGCGCTGCTGGTGGCCGGGATGATCGCCCTGGCGATCCGTACCTTTTTGGTCGAACCCTTCCGCATCCCCTCCGGATCGATGATTCCCACCCTGCTGGTGGGGGACTACATCTTCGTCAACAAGCACTCCTACGGCTTGCGGGTTCCCTTCACCGACACCTGGTTGCTCGACGATCACCAGCCCCAGCGGGGCGAGGTCATCGTTTTTCGCTACCCGCGCGAGCCCGACAAAGACTTCATCAAGCGGATCGTCGGCCTGCCGGGCGACACGGTCGAATACCGCAACAAACGGGTCTATGTGAACGGGCAAGAGGTCGGCGCCAACCCGAGCGGCCACTTCCGCTACCTCGATCATTACGGCCGCCCCATCGACACCGCCTCTTTTCAAGAGGCTCTGCCCGAGGCGGCGCCCCATACCTTGATCCTCAATCCCAAGGCGTTTGCCGACGACCGCGGCCCCTTCCATGTCCCCCCCGACCACTTTTTCGTTATGGGTGACAACCGGGACGACTCCAACGATTCGCGCTATTGGGGTTTTGTCCCCAAAGCCAACCTGATCGGTCGGGCCGAGATGGTTGGGTGGTCGTGGGATCACCTGGATGGGGGGTTGCGTACCGACCGCTTTTTCGTCCCCATCAAGTGATGGCGACCCCCCGTATCGATCCTGCGGGTTTCCACAATCCGGCCTTGTTTCGCCAGGCGGTGACCCACCGCTCCGCCGAAAATCTGCCCCACAACGAGCGGCTTGAGTTCCTGGGAGATGCGATACTCAACACCACCATTGCCGAGGCGCTCTACCGGGTCGAGCCCCCCATCGCCGAGGGGGCGATGTCGCGGATGCGGGCCCAGTTGGTCTGCCGCGAAACCCTGGCCGAAATTGCCCGCGAGGTCGGCATGGGGCCTCATTTGGTGCTCGGGCCGACCGAAGAGCACGACAAAGGGCGGTACAAACCTTCGATTCTGGCCGATGCCTTAGAGGCCTACCTTGCCGCCGTGCGGATCGACCGCGATTTGGCCACCGCACAAGGGTTGATTCTGGCCTGGTGGGGCGAACGGTTGCAGCCCGCCGCCCTGGCCAGGCTGGTGAAGGACCCCAAAACCCAATTGCAGGAATGGCTCCAGGGGCAGGGGCGCCCCCTGCCCGAATACCGGATCGAGCAACCGGGGGGGAGCGATCACAAACCGCTCTTTCGCGCTTCGGTCTGGATCGACGGGGCCGAGGTGGCCCAGGCGACTGCCGGCAGCAAACGCAATGCCCAACAAGAGGCGGCCCGGTTGGCGCTGGAACTGATCGAAGGCCACTCATGAGCGACTTAATGAATACCCCCAACCCCGATTTCCGCGCCGGTGCCATCGCCCTGCTGGGTCGTCCCAACGCCGGCAAGTCAACGCTTCTGAACCGTTTGGTCGGGCAGAAGATCGCCATCACCACCCCCAAACCGCAGACCACCCGTAACCGCATCACCGGGGTGGTGCACCGCGAGGGGGGGCAATTGGTTTTGGTCGATACCCCCGGTCTGCACAAGGCGCAGTCGCGGCTGCACCGCATGATGGTGGCCACCGCCATGCGGGCCGCGGAAGAGGTCGATCTGGTCGCTTTTCTGGTCGATGTGGCTCAAGGGGTGAGCGAATACGACAAGGTGCTGCTCGACCGGCTGACCAAGGGGGGGCGCCCCTTGACCATCCTGCTCAACAAGGTCGACCGAGTCGCCAAACCCAAATTGCTGCCGCTGCTGCTGGAATTGGGCAAACGTTACCCTCAGGCGACCCTTTACCCCCTGTCGGCCCTGAAGGGGGACGGCGCCGAGGGGTTGGTCGACTTGTGGATTTCGGCGCTTCCTAAGTCGCCCCCGATCTTCCCCGAGGATCAAATCACCGACGTCACCTTGCGTTTCCTGGTCTCGGAGATCGTGCGCGAGAAGCTTTTTCTCATTCTGCAGGAGGAGCTTCCCTACTCGGTGGCGGTGGAGGTCGAGAAATTCTCGGAAGGGGCCGAACGTACCGAAATTTCTGCCACCATCTGGGTCGCCAAAGACAACCACAAGGGGATGGTCATCGGCAAAGGGGGGGCTGTACTCAAGGATGTGGGGGCCAAGGCTCGGGCCGATATCGAGGAGCTGCTGGAGCGTCCGGTCTTCTTGGAACTTTGGGTCAAGGTCCACGCGGGGTGGGACGAGCGTGGCCATCTGTTGGCCCAGTTGGGCTTCATGGACGGCGCTTGAGCCGCAAAGAGGAACTGGACGGTTTCGTCCTGGAGCGGGAGTCGTTTGGCGAGATCCAGCTTCTGCTCACCCTCTACACCCGCCTGCACGGTCGGGTCAAAGCGGTTTTGTACGGCAGCGGTGGACGCCGCGATGCCCTGCTTCACCCCGCCAACCGGGTGTTGGTGTGGGGGGCGATGGGGCATCACCGATTTTTGATCGAAGAGGTGGAGCTGGGGCTCGAGGGCATCGCTTTGGCCGACCCCGCCAAGGGGCGGGCCTGGGGACGCCTGCTGGCACGACTGTGTCACCCGCAGCTGGTGGATTGGCACCCCGATGCCGGTCTGTTCGATTTGATCGCCGCCTACCACCTGTCGCTACTTGAGGGGCGAGGGGGGGAGCAGGTGAGCCATCGCCTGGCGTGGCGGCTGCTTCAGGCCGCTGGACAGGCCCCCGATTTAACCCGCTGCGTGCGATGCGGCGCCCCGTTGCACGATGACCCGCCCCCCGGATTGCTGCGTCAGGGGTTGGGCTGCCCCCGTTGCGCTTCCCAACCGCTGGCACCCCACCGGTGGCGAGCCCTGCGCAATCTGGTCGAGGGGGGCACAGGCGAAGGGGCCGCCGAGGTGCTGCGCCACTGGGTTGGGCAGGCTTTTGAGGACCGCACCCTGTAAACACGCTTATTTGAGGCAACGCCATGATTCAACTGGGCATCAACATCGACCATGTCGCCACCCTGCGCCAAGCCCGGGGCACCCGTTACCCCGATCCGGTCGAGGCTGCCTTTCGTGCCCAGAAGGGGGGGGCGGATGGGATCACGGTTCATCTGCGTGAAGACCGCCGCCACATCCAAGAGCGGGATGTTCTGCTTCTGCTCGACACCATCGAGGTACCGCTGAATTTAGAGATGGGGGCGACCGAAGCGATGCTCGCCTTCGCCTGCGCCCATCCCCCTGCCGAGTGTTGTTTGGTCCCCGAAAAACGTGAAGAGCTGACCACCGAGGGGGGGCTGGATGCCGCCGGTCAAATCTCTCGTTTGCAAGAGGCGATTGCCGCCTTGAGCGCGGTCGGCAGCCGGGTCAGTCTGTTTCTCGATCCCGATCCCCGCCAGTTGGCCGCCGCAGCGGCGGTCGGCGCACCGGTGGTCGAGCTGCACACCGGACGTTACGCCGATGCCACCACCCCCGCTGAGAGGGCCCGTGAATATGAGGCGCTCTACCAGGCCGCCGAAGAGGGGGTGCGGCTGGGCTTGACCCTCCATGCCGGTCATGGACTAACCCATCACAACGTCGCCCCCATCTGCCGCCTACCCGGCATCAAGATGCTCAATATCGGCCATGCCATCGTCGCCCGCGCCGTTATGACCGGCATGGAGGAATCGGTGGCCAGCATGAAGCGGATCATGATCGAGGCCGCAAAGGGGGGGGCGTGATTCGGGCGGTCGGAACCGACTTGGTACCGGTGGCACAGATCGCACGCTGGTGGGGCCGTTTTCCTGAACGGGCGGCCAGGCGGCTGTTCACCGATGCAGAACAGCACCGTTTTGCCGGGATGGTTCCGGCCCGGTTGCACGAACACATCGCCGGACGTTTGGCGGTTAAAGAGGCGGTCTTTAAATGTTTGGAGGCGCCTAAGGGGATCGGTTGGCGCGACGTGGCGGTTTTGGGTGGACGGGGAACCCCCCCGAGCATCGAGCTCTTCGGGGTGGCCCAGGAGACGTTTCAAGCGGCGGGTGGGGGGATTTGGCACGTCTCGATCAGTCACGCCGCCGGAATGGCCACCGCCGTGGCGATTTGGGAACAACGGGGGCAAAACGATGGGTGAGGGGGGGGTGGTGCTGCTGGGGCGCGAGGATTGTCATCTCTGCCACGAAGCCCGTCAGGTGCTGGAGTGTATGGGGCTGACCTTCTCCGAGATCGACATCGACACTGACCCCGATCTGGTCGCACGTTGGGGATGGGAAATCCCGGTGTTGCTTGATGCTGCCGGGGCGGTCATCGCCAAACACCGTTTCGATGCTGTTGCCATTGCACTTTTGCTTGAAGGGGGTTAACCCCCGCGGATGCTCTCTTCCACATCTTCGGCGTACAGCGACTTGGTAATGAAGATCAGTGGGGTTTTGCTCAGGTCGATGGTCCGTGGAATAGAGAGCTTTTGTTTGGCCTCGTTGTAACGCACCTCGATCCTGGGGCGTAGCGGCGAGTCCCGATAGGTTTGAACCACCCGTCCCACCTCTTTGGTGTTGAGCTGGACGTAAGTCCCCATCGGGAAGACCGAGATGTTGTTGATGAGCCCCTTGACCTGCCTCGGGTCGAACACCCCTTTGAGTTCGCGCACAATCCGCTGCACCGCTTCGACCGGCAGTAAACGCTTGCGGTAGGGGCGGGGATGGATCATTGCCTCGAAGGTGTCGATCAACCCGATCAACCGCGCAGCCGGATGGATCGCCTCGCCGGTTAGATGGGCCGGATAGCCCGAACCATTAAATCGCTCTTGCTCCTGAACCACCAATGCGGCCAATTCCGGCTCGTCGGGATAAATGGTTCGGACCAGATCCTGGGTCTCCAAGGGGTGGAGCTGCATCATCTCCCGCTGTTGCTGACTGAATACCCCCCGCTCCACCAACAACCCCACCGGAAGACGTGCCATCCCCAGGTCGTGAATAGCTGCCGCCCGCACCGCAAGCCTCAGACTATGGGGATCAAGGACCTCCATCCCCACCTTGTAGACATAAAAGGTGACGTTGAGCAGATGCAGCGTCAGATCCTCCATGATTGCCCTGTCGTTCTCTCCCTGAACGGGGGGAAGGGCCAGCTTCTCGATGGGATTTTCAAGCAGGATCTGCTCCAGGGTTTGGATCTGATCCGGCTGTTTCTCAAGCAAGCTGAGCAGTTGATCCACCACCGGCAAAAAGGCGCCGTGGGGGATGATCTCCCCCCGATGGATAGCAAGCAGCAGGGCAATCAACTGCTGGGCAAAGGCCGAAACCAACCCCTCGATGGAGTGGGGAAGCCCCTCTGGGCCGACAATTTCCCAGATGGCCAACGCCTGTTCTTCAGGGGTTTCCGGGATCGGCGGCAATACGACCGCAGAGGGCGCTGGAGGGGGGACCTGTGGGGGAGACGATTGCTGGGGCTCAACTTGAGCTGGGGCGCTGCCAAACAGGGTGGTGCGTCGTGGAGCGGCCGGTTCAACCGTTGGAACCTCCGCTGCATCATCGTGGGGGGACGTTCCACCGAACAGGGTTTCGGGCAGTCCGAAGGGGTGAGGAATCACCGCAGCGGTTTTTAGAGGGGCTTCTGGCTTGTGGGTAGCAGTTGGAGAGGCTTGAAAAATAGGCTGCTCGACCGGGGCAGCGACGATGGGTGGTGGTTCTCGCCGCGACGGGGCGCGGCTTGTTGGGGCGTCAAACAGGGGGGGCGGGGTTTGCGACGTTTGGGGATGGGCGGCAATACCTGCGTCCCAATCCTGAACAGTATGTTGTTGGCTCGGGTTGTCCCTATCCGATTGGGGCTCGGGCGAGAACAACCCCTCTTCGGACTCCAGGGGTTGCGGTCCGGGTTCATCTGCAAAAAGGGCGGACCAATCCTCCTGCCCCTGCTCGGGGGCTACCACCGCCCGGAGGGGCGTCTGAGTGTTGGCATCGGCAGGGTTTTCACCCTCGAACAGCCAATCACGAAGGCGCAGGGTTGGCTTGGCCATGGGGAACGATCCCCTCTTCTTCCAGTACCCTAAGTACTGTGTCTTGATCGATAACCTTAGCCTGAAGGCTCATGCCCAACAGCAAGGCCAAATCGCAAATGTTGTTGATGATCCTGGGGATGCCGTTGGCGGCTCGGTGGATCAGTTCAACCGCCGAGCGGGTAAACAGGGGACGGCTGCCACCAGCGATTTTCAGGCGGTGGACGATGTAGCGGGCGGTCTCCATAAAATCCATGGGATGGAGGTGGTATCGAATTCCGATCCGCTGCGAAAACTGCGGTATCGCATCGATCATGCCACGCAGCTCGGGTTGCCCCACAAACAGAAGTGTCATCAAGAAACCGGATTCATCCTGTTCGTTGAGCAGCAATCGGAGCTCTTCGTAGACCTCTGGATCGTTGATGACTTGTGCTTCGTCAAGCACCACAACCGTGTGGCGCTCCCTGTGGTGATTTTCTTGGGCGACCTTGCGCAGGCCGCGCAGGGCGCTGAGTTTGTCGTGGCAATCGCTCGAAAATTGGTGACAGATCTCTTGTAAAAGATCGGAGGCCGATAATTTTGGGTAGGTGACGTTCGCCAGGTCGATCCGCATTTCGGCCATACGTGCGATCATGGCTCGGATCACGGTCGATTTACCGCAGCCGACATCTCCGGTCAGTAAAAATGCCCCTTTACGCTGTGTGACCGCATACAGCATGCGGGCCAAAGCCTCTTCGTGCTGCTGAGAGCGGAAGAAAAACTCAGGCCGACCCACGTTCTCAAAGGGGGGGCGTTGTAGTCCCCAATAACTCAAATACATGACAGCCTCGTCCTTCGAAGCAGCGAATTGGAGGAGCCCCGGGGGTGGGTGAATACGTCTTTGGGCAAGGGCGGTAATGTACATCACGAATCAAGTGGGTGTGTTATAGGCCATATAACTCTTGTTTTCAAGGTCTTGTGGGTACATCCTAATGCTGTTTCTACTTTTAGGCATGCGAGTGGGATGGCAATCGAAAATGGAGCGGGGTTGCCATGGTGGACTCTGTCTCCCAAGGTTTTCCGTAGTCCGGACGTTCGACGCCCATTGATATAAAAGGGGTTTCAGGTGCGTTTTCTGCGCGTGACATGGCCGGTCGTACTGGCTGCGGTTTTGTTGGCAGGGTGTTACCCCACTCTGCCGAGGCCGACGATGGAGGATCCATCGCGTGGGAACACAGCCAGTCGTTGGACCGATTTCGCCCCACAATTGGGGGAGAAGGTTAAGGCGATTGCGGTGGGCGACCTGAACCGGGACGGTCTGCTCGATTTGGTGGTTGGTTCCGAGCAAGGGCCCGAGGCGGTGCAGATCTGGATGAATGTCGATGGCACCACGTGGCGTCCCGGGAATCGTTTTCCGGTGGACGCCACGGTCATTAGCTTGGCCCTCGGTGATATCGACGGCGACGGTGGTTTGGATCTGGCTGTGGGGGTGGAGGGCAATACCACAGGTTTATTGCTCTGGCGCAACCAAGATTTTGGACGGCGGTGGCACCCCCTGGAAAGTCCGGCGCGGGTGGGGCGTTATCCGCAAATCGCCTTGGCTGACATCAACCGCGATGGTCGTCTCGACCTGATCGCCCCTAATGCCACCCGCAGCCAGGAGGGGGGCATTCAGGTGTGGCCCAACGTGGGGCAAGGGCATTGGGGGAGCAACATTGGCCCCGCCGTTACCGGGTTATTCCACGGGGTGGTTGTCGACGACATCGATGGCGATTCGGTCCCCGACTTGGTGGCCACCGCAGGGGGAAACGACGGAGGGCTATTTCTGTGGCGTGGCTATGGGGACGGTCGTTGGCAGGTGCGTCAACGTTTGGCGGAGGGTGATTTGGTTCAGGTGATCCCCGCCGACATGGACGGGGATGGACGTCTGGATCTGGTAACGACCGCATATATGGGTGGAGTGCGCTTGTTCCGTCAGGGGGGGGATTCGCCTTCCGGTTGGGAGGAGAAGATCTTAACCGTCAACGGCAGCTTCGGCCCGCTGGGGGTTGGCGATTTAGATCGGGACGGCGACCTGGATGTCCTGGCAGGCTCGATTTCAGGCCAGGGGCTCTGGCAGTGGCGCAACGACGGTGGTCGTTTCCAGCGCGTCGATATGGGGTTGCCCGACCGGGGCATTGTGGACGATTTAACCCTGGCCGATGGTTCGCGCAACCAACGGCTCGATGTATTTGCCGTGTTCCATAGGGATGGCCTTTCGGTGTTGTCCGAGGGGCAACCCTCCCCGGTTGAGGTACAGATCGACGAGGATCTGACGCCTGTGACCGTGGGCGAGCCGCTACGGGTTTATTTCGATGCGGGTATTGCCGAACTACAACCGGCCGCCAAGTTGCGAATCCAGCGGTGGGCCAAGGATCTGGAATCCGATCCTTCCCTTGAACTGCATATCGACGGGTTTACCGACGAACGGCAGATCCACTCCGAGCGTTTTGCCTCCAACCACGAACTGTCGCTGGCGCGTGCCCAAGCGGTCGCCAATCTGATCGCCAAAATGGGGGTGCAGTCCTCGCGCATGAAGGTGCAGGGGCTGGGGGACCAAAACCCCTTGGTCGAAGGGCATGATGAACAGGCATGGGGGCAAAACCGGAGGGTGGAGGTGCAGATGTTCCGTCGGCCTGTGAGTCGACGCGATGCCGCGATACCCCGCTCCAGCCAAACGGCGGATGGGATGTCGATCCTCGAAAACAAGATCTTCAAAATGGTTGAGGGGCGTCCCGAATACAAGATCGGCCCTGGTGATGTTCTAACCATCACGTTATGGGAAGGGAGTCAGGGAAGCACATTCACCCCCGAGGTGTTGTTCGACGGCACCCTTTCATTCACCTACTTCGACAAACTGAAGGTGGAGGGGTTGACCCCTTCCGATATCGACCAAGTGATTACCGAGCGGTTGTCCAACATTGTGCGCAATCCCCGGGTCGATGTTCAGGTCAAGGAGCATAAAGCCCATGTGGTGACCCTGTTCGGCAGTGTGCAATCGTTATTGCGCCAACCGACCGGCCCTGGCCCTTACAAAATGTCGGGGCGGGAGAGTTTGCTTGAGTTTATTTCCCGGGCAGGGGGGCCGACCAGCGACGCCGACCTCAATCATGTGCAGGTACGCCGTGGCGAAAAGACCATGGTGGTGAATCTTTACAAAGCGATGTACGAGGGGGACCAAAGTCAGGATTTGGTTTTGGATGCTGGCGATACCGTGATCGTCCCCTCCCAGAAAATGACCACCAACCAGATCTTTGTGTTGGGGGAGGTCAACAAGCCCGGCATCGTCTCTTTCCAGGATCAAATTCATCTTTTAGAGGCGTTAACCCGGACCGATAGCTGGAAACCGTCGGCCGATTTAAGCGAAGTCCGGGTGGTGCGAACGGTGGAGGACCGCCCCGTCATTTTGGCGGTCGATTTCAACCGTCTGCTGCAAGAGGGGGATCTACGTCAGAACGTCCTGCTTGAGAACAATGACATCGTTTTGGTGCCGACCGGTCCGATCGACAACTGGAATGCCTACATCCAGAAGTTGATGCCTTCGTTCTCTCTGATTACCCAGCCCTTGAGCGTGTTCTACCAGCTCTACATTCTTCAACAGCTGGGCAAATAGCCATGGCGACCACCTACGAACTCAATCTGCGCGATTACTGGTTCATCGTCGTCAAACGGCGGGCAATCATTATCTTGTCGACGCTGATTCTATTCGGATTCAGCACCTTCTTTTCGTACATCAACAAACCAGAACCGCTCTATGAGGCGACCGCTTCGGTCAAGTTGGAAAAATTCAACAACCTGGCCGGTCTGCTCCTACAGAACTTCTCGTACGACGAATACGACTCGGTTTCGACCCAGATCTCGGTGATTACCAGTTATGGGGTGATTGAGGAGGTGGCACGTCGCCTGGGGAAAATCGACCCTAAGAAGAGTACCGAGGCGATCCGCGCCGATCCCGAGGCCATGGGGACCATCCTTGCGCTCAAGGGGATGGTCAGCGCCGAACAGGAGGGGATGAGCAGCATCATCAACATCTCGGCGGTCTCGGCGTCGCCAATATTTGCCCAACAATTGGCCCAAACATTGGCCGAGGTTTATCGCCAACAAAATCTGCTCGACCGCAACATTCAGGTGATCGAGGCCAAGCGTTTTATCGAGAAACAGCTTGCGAGCATCGGCGACAAACTACGTAAATCGGAACGGGAGGTCAGCCGTTATCAGGAAGAAAACGAGCTGCTGACCCAATCTTCCGGGGGTGGCAACACCGTATATGAGCAACGTTTAGCCGATTTGCAGGGGGAGACCGATACCGCTCGGCGACGGCAGGCAGAATTGGATTTGATCTACCACGAATTGGATCGCCGTTTGGCCGAAGGGGACAGTCACCCTCTCGAAGGGCTGGTGACCATTGAGATCAGTCCCCTGTTCGACAAACTCAACGGCTCCCTGGTCGAGCTCTACATGAAACACAACGGGCTGCTGGTGCATTTTATGCCCGATCACCCCCAGGTGCGGGAGATCGACCAGCAGATCGCTTCGATCCTCGACAGCATCCACGACGAAATCAAAGCCCAGGTGATGGGGGGGGAGCGCAAAATTAAGGCGCTGACCCAAGAGACCGCCCAATTGCGGGCCTCGTACCAAGCCATGCCGGAAAAAGTCCTTGAATTCGAACGTCTCAAACGTGATGTCGAAATCACCAACAACCTGTTCGAAATGCTGCAAGAAAAATATCAAGAGATCCTGCTGCGCGAAGCCGAAAAGGTGCAGGAGGTTTCGATCCTCCGCCCTGCCTTGACCCCTGCGGTCCCCATCAATCCTCCTAATATTCAGGGGGCAATGGTGGCGGGGCTGTTGATTGGGCTGATGTTGGGCCTGGTCTTTGCCATGCTGCTGGAAACCCTCGATACCTCGATCGCCACGGTGGACGAGATCGAGAGTCTGTTGGGGGTGCCGGTCCTCGGCTTCATTCCCCAATTGACCCAGGACGAGGCGCGGATCCTCTTGATGGGGGACCGAAAACGCAGGGAGGGGGGGGAGGACAAAGGGGAGTTGTCGGTCGACGAGCTGGAGCGGGCGGTGCGCCTGATTACCCATTTTTCGCCCGATTCGACCCTATCAGAGGCCTATCGAACGCTGCGGACCAATATTCAATTTGCCACCATCGACCAGGAAAAACTGGTGCTGATGGTCTCCTCCTCATCGGCCAAGGAGGGCAAAAGTACCGTGGCGGCCAACCTTGCGGTCTCCATGGCGCAGCAGGGCAAACAGGTCTTGTTGGTCGACGGCGATCTGCGCAAACCCATGCAACACCGCACCTTCGGAGTGGAACGCGAACCAGGGCTTTCCGATGTGATTTTGGGGAGTTTCGAATGGCGTGAGGTGGTGCGCACCGTAACCGACTTGATGACCGGCGAAATCGGGGTTGAGGCGATCATGCGTACCCCTGGGCTTGATAACCTGTCGATCATCACCTCGGGGCAAATCCCCCATAACCCTACCGACCTCATCAACTCGCAGCGTTTTGACCATTTCCTGGAGGAGGTGCACGAGGCATACGATGTGGTGCTCTTCGACGTCAGCCCCGTGCTTCATACCACCGATGCACTGATTCTGGCCTCCAAGGTGAATTACGTTCTGTTGGTTTATCAGGTGGGTTCGGTGGTCTCTTCGGCCCTACGTCGCACCCACACCCTGTTGCAGCACGTGAATGCCAGTCTGTTGGGGGTTTCACTCAACGGAGTGCATTCCGATATCTCTCGCGATTACGCCGCCTACAAGATGAAGAACTATTACGCCTACGGCTATGGGCGCAAAGAGGGCAAAAAACCCGAAGGGGCCATGGAAAAACTGTGGACCGATATCGGCGATACGATCGAGGCGGGGTGGTCGCGGGTGAAACGGTTGTTTTTGCGTAAAGAATAGGGGGAAAACCGATGACCATGCCCCGGTGGTATGTGCGCAATCGACGCACCATTCATGGATTTGCGGGGCTGATGGGGATCGGCGTTGTGCTGTTGTTGCTCCTGTTTCAAATTCGGGGCTGCGGACAACAGGTCGAGACCAAGGATCTCTATCGCCCCATGGATCGCCCCTCCGAGCATGGCCGCGTGGTTGTTCAGCCCCATGAAGCCCAGCAGTAACCTCCCCCTGAGGGGGGGCGTCGGCGCTCAAGACTGGAACCGCGGGACCGCCTCCCTCACCCCCATTTCGGTCGCCCTGGCCCTATTGGTATTCGGGGTCGTCGTCTCCTACCTGTTGATTCAGGTTTCGGTGGTGGCGGCCATGGTGGCGGTTCTAGGGGCCGCAGTTTTTCTCGCCTGTTTTATCTCCATTCAATTTTCGGTCGTTCTCCTCATCCTCTCGACCCTGCTTTCTCCTGAATTGCAGATGGGTGGCGGTGGTGTGGGAACGACCGCCTCGCGGGGCGTCACCATTCGGGTCGACGACCTTTTGCTGGCTCTGATTGCCTTTGCCTGGCTTGCACGTATGGCGGTGCGCAAGGACTTAGGATTTCTGCGTTCCACCGTGCTCAACGGACCCATGAAGGGGTATCTGGCGGTGGTGGCGCTGGGCACCACCATGGCCTTTGTTGAGGGAAGGCTCTCTTCGCCACTTGTGGCGTTGATGTACGCCCTGAAGTATCTGGAATTTTTTCTGATTTATTTTGCCGTGATCAACACGGTCGAGGGGCCGAAGGATGTCCGCCGGTTCCTGACGATCATGTTCGTCACCTGCGCGGTCGTTTCGATTCTAGGGATCATGCAGATCCCCTCGGGGGGTCGGGTTAGCGCCCCTTTCGAGGGGGAGGAGGGGGAGCCCAATACCTTCTCAGGGTATTTGGTATTGCTGATGGGGCTGATGGCCGGGGTCTATTGGCACAAAGGGGTCACCGGAAAAAACCGATTGATCCTGTTCGTTTTTTTGATGCTCACCCTTCCCCCCTTCCTTTATACCGAATCGCGCGCTGGGTATTTGGCGGCAGCCATGGCCTACGTGGCATTTTGGTTTTATGCCGAGAACAAGCGACAAATCGCCATGGCGACCTTGGCGATTCTTGCGGTTTCCCCCTTTGTGGTGCCCGACCGGGTCATTGATCGAATCTCCTACACCTTTAATCAAAGCGAGCGGGAGGCCATTGGTTATCAGCGGGTCGAGGTGGCGGGGGTGACGGTCGATACCTCGACCACCGAGCGGTTGGAATCGTGGAAAAACGTCCTGACCCGCGATTATTTCAAACACCCGGTCATCGGTTTCGGCGCCACCGGATATCGCTTCGTTGATGCCCAATACGTCCGGGTTCTGGCCGAAAGTGGGGCGATGGGGTTTCTGTTTTTTAGTGTGTTGCTTGTGCGCATTTTTAAACAGGCCAAGGCGCTTTACCGAGAAACCGACGATCCTCTCCTTAAAGGGGTGGCTCATGGCTTGATGGCGGCCCTGATCGGCCTATTGGCCCATGCGGTGGGCTCCAATACCTTCGCCATCGTCCGGGTGATGGAGCCCTTCATGATTGCCACAGCATTGGTGGTCGCCTCCCTTCAGATGTTGAAACAACAACGGGGGGAAACGGCGCTTGCTGAAACTGCTAGTGGTCAGGCCATTGTCGAACCTGAATCGATGGCTACACCCATCGCTGCGAGCGGTCGCAAGGTCGGCCCTGTACCCCGCCGCCAAGTTCGCCTGCCTTCCCCCCACCCACCTTGGCGACGTGGTGGCTGAGACCCAAGTGGGCCATCCGCTCGCCTGGCGGGGTTGGGTCGACTGGTGGAGCGGGGAGCTGGCCATCGGCCATGCGCCCCAAAGTGTGCAGGCCTATCGCCGCGATATCGGCGATCTGTGCGATTTTTTGGTGGAGCAAGGACTTGACCTCGAAGCGGCGCAGCGGGTCGATCTGGGGCGCTACCTGGGGCGGTTGGCCCAGGAGGGGGCCAAACCCTCGACCCTGCGGCGGCGCATCGCTGCCATGCGCTCCCTCTTTTCCTTTTTGGTCACGGCAGGGGTGCGGCAGGATGACCCCTCTGCGCTGCTGCAACGTCCCCGCTTGCCCAGCCGCCTGCCCAAGGTGTTGGAGGAGGGGGAGGTTGCCCTGCTGCTCGATGCCGTCTGGCCCGAAACCGCTTTGGCCAGCCGCGACCGGTCGATCCTGGAGCTAATGTACGCCACCGGGCTACGTGCTTCCGAGGTGGTGGGACTGCGCCAAGACCAGGTGGTGCTCGATCCAGGTTTTTTGGTGGTTCGGGGCAAGGGGGGCAAGGAGCGGTTGGTCCCCTTGGGGGAACGGGCCATTGAGGCGACGACCCGGTATTTGCTGGAGGGGCGTCCCTTGCTGGCGCCTGGCCGAATGTTGCAGGAGGGAGCACTGTTTCCCTCCACGCGGGGGGGAGTGATGACCCGGCAGGCGCTGTGGGGTCTGGTCAAGCGGCGCGCCCTGTCGGTCGGGATCGACCCCGGGAGGATCTCCCCCCACACCCTGCGTCACTGCTTTGCCACCCATCTTCTGGCCCATGGGGCCGATTTGCGTGCCGTTCAGGCGATGTTGGGTCATGCCAGCCTGACCACCACCCAGATCTACACCCACATCGCCAACCACCGTTTGCAGCAGGTCCACCACCAACGCCATCCCCGCAATCGCACCGTTTGAGCGCCTTCGTTGTACCGGGGGGATGTGTCATGATCGCGGCGGTTTTTTATTTTTGTACCCCGTTGCTTTGAGAGGCTCCCTTGTCCGCACCCGTCCGCACCCGCTTCGCCCCTTCCCCTACCGGCATGTTGCACATCGGCGGGGTCCGCACCGCGCTGTTCAATCTGCTGTTTGCCCGCCGTCACGGGGGGCAATTCCTGTTGCGCATCGAGGATACCGACCGGGAACGCTCCACCCCCGAGGCGGTGCAGGTGATTTTGGATGGTTTGAACTGGATGGATCTCAACCCCGACGAGGAGCCGCTGTTCCAGTCGACCCGGATTGAGCGCCATCGCGCCGCCGCCGAGGGTTTGCTGGCGGAGGGCCGGGCCTATCGCTGCTACTGCACACCCCAGGAGCTGACCGCAATGCGGGAGGCGCAGCAGGCCAAGGGGGAAAAACCTCGCTACGACGGTCGTTGTCGCCATCGCAGCGATGCCCCTCAAGGGGCCCCCTATGTGGTGCGCTTGGCCAATCCCACCGAGGGGGAGACGGTGGTCGACGATCTGGTTCAGGGGCGGGTGGTGTTCGCCAATACCGAGCTCGACGATCTGATTCTGTTGCGCTCCGACGGTAGCCCGACCTACATGCTGGCGGTGGTGGTCGACGATGCCGATATGGGGATTACCCACGTTATTCGGGGCGACGACCACCTCAACAACACCCCCCGGCAGATGCAGATCTACCGGGCTCTTGGCCTGGAACCCCCTCAATTCGGGCATATTTCACTGATCCACGGCGCCGACGGCGCCAAGCTTTCGAAGCGTCACGGGGCGGTGGCCGCGACTCAGTACCGGCAGGAGGGGTACCTGCCCGAGGCGCTGGTCAACTATCTGGTGCGGCTGGGTTGGTCCCATGGCGATCAAGAGATCTTCTCGCGCCAAGAGTTAGAGGCGCTGTTCGATTTGGATCACGTCGGTAAATCGGCCTCCTCTTTCAATCCCGAAAAGTTGCTTTGGCTCAACGCCCACTATCTGCGTGAACGCGATCCCGAGACCCTGATTGAGCCGTTGTGGGAGCAGCTGGCCCTTTTGGGTCAGGATGTCGGGGATCGTCCCCGCGCTTGGTGGGGCGCCTTGATTCGCGAACTGCAACCCCGCAGCGAAACCCTGCGTCAGGTTGCCGAGGGGGTGCTCCCTTTCCTCGCACAGGGTATCGAGATCGATCCGGCGGCCCAGGCCAAACATCTCAAGGGGGATGCGGCGCCGGTGCTGTCGGCGCTGATCGCGGGGCTTTCAGCCCTAACCGTGTGGGAGCGCGAGGCGATTGGCGGTGTGTTTCACGGGGTGGCCGAGCGACTGGGGGTGAAGATGGGCAAAATCGCCCAGCCGGCCCGGGTTGCGGTGACCGGTCGAACCGTCTCCCCCGGTATTTACGAAACCCTGGAGTTGATGGGGCGGCAGACGACGCTCCAACGGATGCAGGCGGCGGTCGATACAGTCACCGAAGAACAGGGGGTTTAACAGGCTTGTCCCCATTTTGGATCTTCTATTTTGGCTTCGTGATTCCGGCGGTGCTGATGCTCCTGGCGGTGCATCAGCTGTTCGTTTGGCTGCGCAAGCAAAAACATAAAGAGGAACACCTGCCCGGTGCGGCGGTTTCGCTCATGACTGTCATGGGCAACGGTTTGGCCAGCGCCGAAAAAGAACGGGCCGAGGCGCGCCGCCTGGCGGGGCAGATGCTGGAACGTTTTCCCGATCCCCTGGTGCTTTTGAACGAAGCGGGGGCGGTGGTGCTCAGCAATCCCCCCGCCGAACCCTACCTTGACCGTTCGACCCCCTCCCATCCCCACTTGCCCTCGATCTACCGCGATGGGGAGGGGGTGCGGGAGCAAACCTTCCCCAGCCACGACGGCCAGGGGGAGCGCATTCTCGAAATCCGCGAAGAACATCTCAGCCTGCCCAACGAGACGCGGTTGATCTGGGTGCAAATCCGCGATGTCACCCAGCTCCGTCTTGAGGAGCGCCGCCGCCAAGATATGGCGCGGTTGGCCGCCATGGGATCGGGTGTTTCCCTGGTGGCCCACGAGGTGCGCAACGCCCTGCAATCGCTGCAAATGTTGATCGCCAGCGAAGGCAAGGGGTGTACCGCGTTACAAGAGGCGCTTCAGGTTGAGATCGACGATTTGGTTGGGCATATGAACGGTATGCTCGATTTTGCCCGCCCCCTGCCCATTGAACGTCGCCCCCTCGATTTGCCCATCCTCCTGACCGAGATCGTCGCCCCCTATCGCGAGGTCGCGCCGCAGTTGCAGGTAGATATTCCCGATGGGGAATCCTGCACCGCGGTGGGGGACGGCGCTTGGCTGCGTCGGGCACTGCGCAACCTGATCGACAACGCCCTGCAAGCGGGGGGGGAGGGGGTACCCTTGATCCTGTCGGTACGACGCGAGCCGGGGTATTGGTGGTTTGTGGTCGAGGATGGGGGGCCAGGATTGCCCCAACTGGTGCAAGACAATCCTTTCGCCCCTTTTGCGACCGCCCGTCCCGGTGGGACCGGCCTGGGGCTGGCCTTGGTGCATAAGGTGGCGCTGGCCCATGGGGGGCAGGCCCGGCTTTGCCAAGCCGAGCGGGGCGCTTGCATCGAATTCTCGATTCCGGATACGGGTCATGCGCGTTCTGCTGTTTGAAGACACCCCCGCGTTGCGGACTCGGATGGCCCAGGCGATGCGCGACTGGGGCTGGAAGGTACGCTCGTACGAAAACCTAGGGGAGGCCGACTTTCGCGATAGTCCCGACGCGGTGGTCACCGACCGTTTTCTGCTCGACGGCGATGCGGTAGCGGCGATCCCCAAATGGCGGGCCAAGGGGTTTGAGGGGCCGATTGTGATGATGACCGGTCAGGCCGACATCGAGGCGGCGGTGGCGGCGATGCGGGCCGGAGCCGACGACTTCGTGGCCAAACCGGTCGCCCCCGAGGAGATCCGCCAGCGGGTCGAGAGTTTGCTGGGCGCAAGGCAGTCGGGGAGCGAGAAGCAGGAGAGCAAGAGAACTGAGGAGGGGGTCTGGGAGGCGCCGCTGGCCAAGATGGCCTATCAGCAGCTCTGCCAGTTGGCTCCACTGCCTGTTCCGGTACTGCTGCAAGGGCCGACCGGCAGCGGAAAAGAGGTCGCCTCCCGGATTTTGCACCAACGCAGCGGACGCAACGGCCCTCTGGTGGCCATCAACTGCGCCGCAATGCCCGAAGCGTTGTTGGAATCGGAGCTTTTTGGCCACCGTAAGGGGGCCTTCACCGGCGCCGAGCGCGATTCGATTGGGCTGATCGGCGAGGCGGCGGGGGGGACGCTACTGCTCGATGAGATCGGCGAGATGCCGCTGGCGCTACAAGCCAAACTGCTGCGGGTGTTGGAGGACGGTACCTACCGCCCGGTGGGTGGGGGCGGGGAGCGGCAGGCCGACGTGCGCTGGGTGCTGGCGACCCACCGAGATTTGCAAGAGGGGGCGGTTGAGGGGCGCTTCCGGCAAGATCTTTACTTTCGCATCGCCTCGTTCCCGGTGCGTCTTCCCCCCCTACGCGACCGGCTGGTCGACCTGCCCATTCTGGCCCGCCATCTGTTGCAGCAGGCGGCCCAGCGTTTTGCCCGCCCCGCCCCCCCCCTTGAGGAGGGGGTGCTGGCCGCCCTGAACCACTACGACTGGCCCGGCAATGTGCGCGAACTGCGCAACGTCATGGAGCGCTTGGTCGTCATGACCCCCCCCAACACCGCACCCGATCCCGTGATGCTGGGGATCCCCCTGCCCGATCCCCGTTCCCCCGCCATCCGGGTGGGTGGACTCAAGGCGGCCGAGCAGGAGGCGGAGCGCCAAGCGATTCAGGCGGCCCTTGATCGGGCCGGTGGCAACAAAGCCGAGGCGGCCCGAGTTCTCGGCATCGGCTACAAAACCCTCTTCAATAAGATGAAGCAGTTGGGGATGCGCTAAAGTCCTCAGCGGCCTGATTTTCCCCTCTCAACCTTCCCCCTGAGTGCCCGCCTCTTGATCGCCCGGCGGTACCGGCGCGATGTAGCCGATCAGTAGCAGCAAAACCCCCACCCCGATGAACGAAACAATTCGCGCCACCGTGCCGGTATTGGCCATGTCGACCACAAAAAGCTTAAGGACCACCATCCCGAGCAGCGTGGCGCCAACGCTCCATTGCCAGCGGATGGCCCGACGGGTGGCGAAGAGCATCAAAGCCAGGGCGCTGACGCTCCACAGCAGCGACAGCGCCGATTGCACCAGGATCGAGTGCCACAAGGGTTGAAAAGCAAAGGGGATGTCGCCCCAGTGATGGACGCTGCGCACCACCACCGCGTTGAGCCAACCAAACCCGAGCACCGCCACAACCATCGCCCCATGGGGCCAAGGGGTCTCATCTTGCTGCGGCATGGCCCGCCACCAAGCCAGCAGGGCGGCAAGGATCGCCACTTGGGTTAGATCCAACGGGTTGAGCAGCGGCAGATAGGGCAAGGGGGAGGGATCGCCGGGGTGGTTGATCCAGCTCGACAGACTCCAGAGCAGTCCAAGGATGGCCCAGAGAAGGGGGGCATGAACCTGATAGGTGGTGTGATGGCGGTTGAGCGGCCAGGGGAGCCAACGACGCAGTAAAGCGGGCAGGGCGATCCCCAAGGCCAGCGGCATCCCCCATCCGGCTCCTTGCCAACCGTCGCCCCAACCGGTCCGCTCGATCTGCCAGTGCCATTCCCAGGCGATCAGCACCAGGGCGACGGTATAGCCGGTCAGGTGCCGCAACGGGGTTTGCCATGCCGTCTCTTCACGTTCTTGGCGTAGGGCCACGTCGTACAGACTGACCAGGGCGAGCAGCCAGCCCCCCCAGCTCCAGGCGCTGCCAGGGTGGCCGCCGCCTGCGGCCATATCCACCAGACCCCAAGCTAGGATCGGGAGCAACAGCAGGGTGGCGCGGCGCAGCGAGGGCCACGACAGGATTTGCCCCCCCCTCTCGAACAACCAGGTCGCCACGGCGATCCCCCCCACCAAGGCGCCGGGACGCGCCTCGGGGCTCAACCATTGGCTACACAGGCCATACCAGGCGCTCACCCCCACCGCCAGCGACCACATCAATGCGGCATCGGCCAGGGGCGCTTTGGCTGTATCCCCTTGCTCGCGCAGTCGGAAGCGCAGGTAGGCGGCAACCCATCCCAGCGCGCTCCACCCCAGTGCCCACCCCTCGTGAACATGGGTCAGACACCACAGCGCCTCCCAACTGGCCAGTACCACCATGGCCAGCCAGCCGATGGCGCCGCGCAAATCCAAAAATCCCTCCTCAGCAAGGTCGTGTTGGCGATGCAAGATCCAAAAGTGGATCGCCAACGCCACAGGCCAGACCACCCACCCCCCCCAATCCAGGGGGTGGGTGTCGCCGACCACCGCCACCCGAATGGCGCCCAAGAGGGTCAACAACACCACGAGGGTGTGCAGATGGGTGGTCCGGCGCAGTCCCGCCCAATCGAGACGCTGGGCCAGCCACTGGCTGGCTGCGAAGAGCAGACTACTCCAGGCCAGCGTGGCGGCAGGGAGGTAGTCGTGGGGGAGGATCCCCTGCCAAATCAGATGGAGCCCGCCGAGCAACCACCAGGCTGCGGCCCAGAAGCTGGTCGAGGTCGAAAGGATGTCGGGGGGGGCAAAATCGGAGTCGAGCTGGTCGCGGTAGCGGTGGTAGAGCCAACCGGTGAGCCAACCGGCCAGGGCAATAAAGCTGCAACCGAGGATGAAATCGTTGAAGAAGGGGTTGGATTCGTCGTAGCTGCCATGCAGGTGCAGAAAATAACCCGCAGCCCCCCCTTGCAGGAGCATGCCGAAGCCTCTGGCCAGGGGGCGGTTTTGCCGGATCCCGAGCCAAACCACCCCCGCCCCCTCCAGCGTCCATAGGGCGAAGGTGGGGTAGCCCTCGAAGGCGAAATAGAAGGCCAGGGTGGTGAAGGCGATGGCTAGGGCCAGCTCGCTTTCGGCCAGCAGCCGCAGCGTTTCGCGGCGCAGCAGCGCCAGCCCCAACCCCAGGTAGAGCAGTGCGGCTCCCGCCGCGCTCCAGGCCAGGGGACGCCCCTCCATCCCCTGTACCAATCCCGCTTGCAGAGCCGCCACCGCCAAAGGGGTGCCGAACACCAACAGGCCGTCGACCCACCCCTTGAGCTCGGGAGGCTGACGCTGGGCAAACAGGATCGGAATGGCCAGATAGATGGCAAAATAGCCGATCAGGAACGGCTCCACGGTGGCAAAGTGTTCGGGACGGTACGAAAACCACCCCCAGGTCAGCGCCACGACGAAGGTGAAGAAAAAGCCGACCAGATTCAGCGCCCGCCACGACTTGAACCAGCTGACCCCCAGAATGACCAGATTGAGCAGGGTGTAATACGAGAAAAGCAGGATGTGGGTGCCGCTGCCGGTAGCGGCCAGGATCGGGGCTAGGAAGGCGCCGATCAGCCCTAGGACCGCCAGGGAGGGGGCATCCTGACGCACCGCGAGCACCAGGGTGACCACCCCCAACGCCATGAATAGAGCAAAGGCGGCGGTGGGGCCGATCAGGATGAAGGTTTTCAGGGCGAAGTAGACATCGAGGTAAGCCAGCCCCACCCCGCCCCCTTGCAGAATCAACCCGTACAGCCGACGCCCCGCCAGCATCCGGGCTCCCCCCACCCACATGCCGACCGCAACAACCCCCACTCCGAGCAGGCGGCTCCAGGGGGGGAGGACGGCGTGGTCATAGGCGTACTTGAGCAGGAAGCCGACCCCGAAAAAGAGGATCACCACCCCCAACTTGGCCACCAGGTTTTCGCTGAGCCAGCGCGCCCAAACCGACGTCCAGCTTTCGGTGGGGGGTGTCGGCGGTTTCTGTTGGAAGGACGGGGGCGGGGTGGGGGTGCGCTCCTGCGGTTTGGGTGCGGTTGCGACCGGCGAAGGGGCGACCGGCGAAGGGGCGACCGGCGAAGGGGCGGGGCGGGGATCCGCCTGGCGGATGCGCGGATCGCTCGCCATGGCGGCGGTTTGCCGAGCCGGGGTTGAAGCAGTGGTACGGGGCGGCAGGGTGGAGGAGGGCGCCGCCGCCCCCCCCTCCTCTTCGACCTTGAGTCCCAAACGGGCCCGCTCCAGCCGTTCGATCCGTTTGTGGGCCTGTTCCAGCGCCCATTCCAGATGGGTCACCCGTTCCTCAAGGGTGGAGGGGGTCGATGTCGGCGAAGTGGCAAGAGGCCAGGAAACCGGGGTTGACGGAGTCTTTTCGTCCTCCCGGCCAGGGTCGAGCAAATAGGCGATGACCCATCCCAGGAAAGCCCCGAGCAGGAGCCCAACGAGGCCCGCGACCAATAGCCCCAGTACACCACCACCCAGCGTCCACCCGATCTTCATGATCGACTCCTTGAAATTGTCTTGAGGCCGAAGCAGCCGCCCCCGCGATCTTGGGGGGTGACCTGATTCGGGGCAATGCAATGGCAGCACTCGTCACCGGCCCTTACCAAAGGGGATGCTCTTGGCTAGAATCCCGCCCCTTTTGTGCATTAGGCCCGGGGTCTCGACTTCGGACGATTAGCCTCGCCGCGACATACATTTATCTTTGGAGTGGACATCCATGAGCCAGGGTAACTTCCTCTTTACCTCCGAATCGGTTACCGAAGGCCACCCCGACAAGGTTGCCGACCGAATCTCCGATTCGATTCTGGACGCCATTCTTGCCCAAGATCCCTACGGGCGGGTCGCCTGCGAAACCCTGGTGACCACGGGTCTGGTGGTGGTGGCCGGTGAGATCACCACCAAGGCCAACATCGATTATCCCGCCATCGCCCGCCAGGCAGTGAAGGAGATCGGCTACAACTCTTCGGCCATGGGGTTCGATTGGGAGTCGTGCGGGGTGTTGGTCACGATCGATAAACAGTCGCCCGACATTGCCCAGGGGGTGAACGAGGGGCAGGGGCTCGATCCCGACATGGGGGCGGGCGACCAGGGGTTGATGTTCGGTTATGCCAGCAACGAGACCGAAACCCTGATGCCGGCGCCGATCTATTACGCCCACCGTCTAGCCGAGCGGCAGGCGCGGGTCCGTCACGATGGCACCGTCCCCTTCTTCCGTCCCGACGCCAAAACTCAGGTCACCTTCCGCTACGAAAACCACAAGCCGGTGGCGATCGACACCATCGTCGTCTCGACCCAGCACACCCCCGAGGCGACCCACGCCCAGGTCAAAGAGGCGGTGATGGAAGAGGTCGTCAAACCGGTGCTGGGCGAAACCGGCTTTTTGCACGCCGATACCGAGTACTACATCAACCCGACCGGGCGGTTTGTTATCGGCGGCCCCGTGGGCGACTGCGGCGTCACCGGTCGTAAGATCATCGTCGATACCTACGGCGGGTTCGGCCACCACGGCGGCGGCGCCTTCTCGGGCAAGGATCCCACCAAGGTCGACCGCTCGGCCTGCTACATGGCCCGTTATGTGGCCAAAAACATCGTCGCCGCCGGGCTGGCCGACCGCTGCGAGGTTCAGGTCGCCTACGCCATCGGGGTCGCCAAGCCGCTGTCGGTCATGGTCAACACCTTCGGCACCGGCAAGATCGACGAAGCCCGTCTTGCTCAGATCGTGCGCGAGGAGTTCGACCTGCGTCCCAAGGGGCTGATCATGGCGCTCGATCTGCTGCGCCCGATCTACAGGCAGACCTCCTCCTATGGACACTTCGGCCGCGAGCTGGCCGATTTCACCTGGGAAAAAACCGACCGGATCGCCTCGCTGCGCAGCCGGGCCGGACTCTGATCCACGTTTGAGATTTTCCCCGGCGAGGGGCGTTGCGACGGCGGGATCTCCCGCTGCCAGGCTCGCCGGGGACCCATCCTTGTTGCAACGGCGCCCGCCAACCGAAGAGGAGCATGCCATGAGTGCTGCCCATCAAGACTTCAAGGTGGCGGACCTGTCGCTTGCCGATTGGGGCCGCAAAGAGATCCGCATCGCCGAGACCGAGATGCCCGGTCTGATGGCGATCCGGGCCAAGTACGCCGCCGAACAGCCCCTAAAAGGGGCCCGCATCGCCGGCTCCCTGCACATGACCATCCAGACCGCCGTGTTGATCGAGACCCTGGTGGCTCTGGGAGCGCAGGTGCGCTGGGCGTCGTGCAACATCTTCTCGACCCAGGATCACGCCGCCGCCGCCATTGCCGACCAGGGCATTGCGGTGTTTGCCTACAAGGGGGAGACCCTTGAGGAGTACTGGGACTACACCCACCGCATCCTGGCGTGGGGCGACGGCGGCACCCCCAACATGATTCTGGACGACGGCGGCGACGCCACCCTGCTGGTAGTGCTCGGATCCAAGGCCGAGAACGACCCCTCGGTGATCGCCAACCCCACCAGCGAGGAAGAGGAGTTCCTCTTCGCCGCCATCAAGGCCAAGCTGGCCGAAGATCCCACCTTCTATTCACGCATCAAGGGCAACATTCAGGGTGTGACCGAGGAGACCACCACCGGCGTCCATCGTCTGTATCAGATGGCGGCCCGGGGCGATCTCCCCTTCCCGGCGATCAACGTCAACGACTCGGTCACCAAATCGAAATTCGACAACCTCTACGGCTGCCGCGAATCGCTGCTGGATGGCATCAAGCGGGCCACCGACGTGATGATCGCCGGTAAAATTTGCGTGGTGCTCGGCTACGGCGACGTCGGCAAGGGGTGTGCCCAGGCCTTCCGCGGCATGGGGGCGACCACCTGGGTGACCGAGATCGATCCGATCTGCGCCCTGCAGGCGGCGATGGAGGGGTACCGGGTCGTGACCATGGATGAAGCCGCGGCGCTGGGCGACATCTTCGTCACCACCACCGGCAATTACCACGTCATCACCCACGACCACATGGCGGCGATGAAGGATCAGGCGATCGTCTGCAACATCGGCCACTTCGACAACGAGATCGACGTTGCCAGCCTGAATAAGTATGAGTGGGAGAACATCAAACCCCAGGTCGACCACATCATCTTCCCCGACGGCAAGCGGATCATCCTGCTGGCCGAGGGGCGTTTGGTGAACCTGGGCTGCGCCACCGGCCACCCCAGCTTCGTGATGTCGAACTCGTTTGCCAACCAAACCCTGGCCCAGATCGAGCTCTTCACCAAGGGCGACCAGTACAGCAACCAGGTCTACACCCTGCCCAAGGCGCTCGACGAAGAGGTCGCCCGCCTGCATTTGGCCAAGGTGGGGGCCAAGTTGACCGTCTTGACCGAGGAGCAGGCCAAGTACATCGACGTGCCGGTGGAGGGGCCCTACAAGAGCGATCATTACCGGTATTGAGCCTAAGCCCGGTGATGATGTCGCCATTAAGGGCGGGTCTTCGGACCCGCCCTTTTGTTGTCGGCTGAGGGTCTGCTTCTCCGGGTTGGTAAGGTAGATGTTGTTGTAGGGTGGATAAGCGCAGCGCATCCACCTTTTCCCTATATGGCTGCCCACCCCTGTTTTGGTGAATGCACCGTGTTGATCCACCCTATGCCAAACCACGTTCCGCCATCTTTTTTAGGGGGTTTCATGAACTGCCGCCAATTGCGCGACGACACCGTCCCCGAATCGATTCCGGCCTCCTCCCGAGCTATGGAGGTCATGCGGCAAACCGTCTCCCTGATCCACCGCCTTTCGACCCTGCCCGAATACCGCAGCGAGATTGAGCCACTGCTGCCCGAGGTGGCTCGATTCGATCCCGGACACCACTCGGCGATGATGGGGTACGACTTCCACCTCGACGCAGACGACCCCGAGGGGGGGATGCCGACCCTGATTGAGGTCAACACCAACGCCGGCGGCATGCTCTACCTCAGCCGCTGCCTCCCCCCAGAAGGGTGGCGCGACGGACCGGTGGCGGCGATGTTCGAGCAAGAATGGGATTTATGGCGGCGGGGCCGGGGGGGGGTGTCCGGGCGTCCCGGCCTGATCGCCATCGTCGACGAGGCCCCCGAGGGGCAGTTTCTCTACCCCGAGATGCGACTGTTTCAAGCGATGTTCGAGGCGGCGGGGATTGCGACACTGATCCTGGCACCCGAGGCAATCCAAGGGGGGGCAGGGGGGCTGATCGCCCCCGACGGACGGCTTATCGACCTGATTTACAACCGTCATACCGATTTCTATTTAGAGGAGCCGGTGATGGCGGCGATCCGGACCGCCTACCTGAATGGAGAGGTCTGCCTGACCCCAAATCCCCGAACCTATGGTTTGATCGGCGACAAGGGTCGGTTTGCTGTGTGGCGGCAAGAGGGGTTCTTGGAGGGGCTGGGCTTTACAGAGGAGGAGGGGGCGCAGCTGCGCGGGGTGATCCCCGAAACCCGATTGCTCGACGAGAGTGATCCCGAGTGGGTCTGGCAAAACCGCAACCGCTTGGTCTTCAAACCGGCGGCCCGCTTTGGCAGTCGGGGGGTCTACATGGGGCGTTCGATCTCCCGCAAAAAACTCGAAAGCCTGAGTGGTCAGAACTACTTGGCCCAACGGCTGGCCCCCCCCCACCGAGTGGCGCCTCTGAACGGGGGGGACCCCTTCAAGGCCGATGTGCGACTGGTGGCCTATCAAGACCAAGTGCTGGCGACCATGGGAAGGTTGTATCGGGGGCAGGTGACTGGATTCGGGCAGGGGGGAGGGTTCGTCTGGGTTCAGGCGTTGTAACCCCCCACAGGGTGGTCCCACCCGATGGAGCCCGGATTTTTCATCAATATTGTTCTGCCCTGGCTTGTTTCTCGCCTCAAGGCGCCTACTTATTGGTGTCCGCACTGGGGATTTTGCAAAAACAGTCCGTATGAACGACGACGCTCCGTTTTTGCAAAATCCCCAGTGCGAACAAGCTCCTACGCGATCATCGGGCAAATTGATGAAAAATCCGGGTTAGATCGTGGTAATGCCGACCTCTGCGTCGGCCCTGGCGGTGACCTCGTTGAGTGCCGCCGCCACCCTGGCTTTGGCCTGCTCTTTTGAAAGCCCCCCGAGATCGACCGGATCCCCCCAAACAAAGACCCCGCGACCGAAGGGGAGCGGCAGGAAGTGACGATCCCAAGAGCGCAACTGGCGAAAGCGACTGGTGGCGAAGGCGAAGGGGACAATCGGTAACTTGTAGCGTTGGGCAATCTCGACCGCCCCCTGGGCCACGGAGCGACGTGGACCGCGAGGGCCGTCGGGGGTGATCCCGAGGGAAACCCCCTCTTGAGCCGAACGCAGCAACCCTCGAATCGCCCCGGCAGACCCCTTGCTCCCCGACCCTCTAATCGCCTCGATGCCGAAACGGTGGAAAAAGGTCGAGACGATCTCGCCATCGCGGCTGTTGCTGATGACGCAGTGGGTGGGGCGGCGCGGTGCGAAAAGGGGGAACAGGCTCAACCGCTCGTGCCAAGCGACGATGACAACCTGACCTTCGGGAGGGGCGCCGAGTATCCGCCAGCGCACGGTGTGGCGAATCAGCCAGACATACAGGGCGATTAGCCGGGCTGTGGTGCCGGGTGATAGGGTCATGGAGGCGGCTAGATGGTGACGATGCCGACCGCCGCGTCGGCCTGGGCGGTGGTTTCGTTCAGCGCCTGGGTCACCTTGGCTTGGGCCTCCTCCTTACTCAGCCCATCCAGATCGACCGCTTCCCCCCAGACAAACACCCCGCGACCGAAGGGTAGCGGGACGAAGTGGCGATCCCACGCCTTGGTCACCTGCCTGAAACGGCTGGTGGCATAGGCCATGGGAACCACCGGGATGTGGTATCGCATCGCCACCTCAAGGGTCCCCTGGGCCATTTGACGCCGCGGTCCGGTTGGGCCGTCGGGGGTAATACCCAGGCTGAACCCCTCCTGGGCCGCCTTGAGCAATCCCCGGAGTGCGCTGGCGCCACCTCGGTTGCCCGATCCCCGCACCGATTCGATGCCGAAACGACGCATAAACAGAGTAACCAGCTCCCCATCTTTATGCTGGCTGACGATGCACTGGGTGGGGCGTTTGGGGGTGAAGAAGGGCCACAGCGAAAGCCGTTCGTGCCAAGCAACGATGATGGCCTGCCCCTCGGGTGGGGTGCCGGTGACCTGCCAGCGTTGGGTCTTGAAGGACAGCCAAAGGTAGGCGGCCAGCACCGTTTCGATCACCCTGGGATGAATCTTCATGAAGTAGCCGCCTGTTCGGCGCGAAATTGCATGTGGTACAGCCCGGCGTAGGCGCCATTGCGGGCCAGAAGTTCGTCGTGTTTGCCCTCTTCGACGATCTCGCCGCGCTGCATCACCACGATCCGGTCGGCGTGGCGGATGGTCGACAAGCGGTGGGCGATCACCAGGGTGGTGCGCCCCACCATCAGCCGATCAATCGCCTGCTGCACCATCGCTTCCGATTCGCTATCGAGGGCCGATGTCGCCTCGTCGAGAATTAAAATCGGGGCATCCTTGAGTAGCGACCGGGCGATGGAGACCCGCTGCCGCTGCCCCCCGGAGAGTCGCCCCCCCCGCTCCCCGGCCAGCGCTTCGAATCGCTCGGGAATTTGCTCGATGAATTCCAGTGCGAAAGCGTCGGCGGCGGCGGCGCGCACCTGCTCGGGCGAGACGTCGTCACGACCGTAGGCGATGTTCTCGTGCAGGGTTTCGTTGAAGAGGATCACCTCTTGAGTCACCAGGGCGATGCCGCCGCGCAGCGATTCAAGCTCCATGTCGCGGATGTCGACCCCCCCGATTTCGATGCTCCCCCCCTGGGGGTCGTAGAAACGGGGAATCAGGTTGGCCAAGGTCGACTTGCCCGAGCCCGATGCCCCTACCAGCGCCACCACTTCCCCTTGCCTGACGGTCAGATCGATCCCCTTGAGCGCCTCCTCCTTGCTGTCGGGGTAGGCAAAACGCAGCCCCTTGATGGCAATGTCGCCGGTGGGACGGTTCAAAAGGCGCTGCCCGGTGTTGGTTTCGGGGGGGCTATCGATGATGGCGAACACCCGGTCAGCGGCCGCCAATCCCTCATGCATCTTGTTGTTGAAGGTCGACAGCCGTTTGACCGGCTCATAGACCATCAACAGAGCGGTGAGGAACGAAAAGAAATTGCCGGGGGTGGTGGTGCCGGCGATGACGTTGCTGCCGCCGTAGTAAACCACCAAGGCAATACCGAAGGAGGCAAACATCTCAACAATCGGGGAAGAGGTGGTGTTGTAGGTCTCGGTCTTGATGCCCAGGCGGGCCAGCTCGTCGACCATCTTGCGGAAACGTCCCGCCTCGTGCCTCTGCATGCCGAAGGCTTTAACAATTCGGATGCCCCCCAGGGTTTCTTCAAGGCGGGAGGTCAACATCCCCATGTTTTGGGCGGTTTGCTGAGCAATCTTTTTGATGCGCCTGGCGATGATGACCACCGGCATCATCGCCAGGGGGAAGACGATCAGGGTGTAAAAGGCGAGCAGCGGATCGCGGTAGATGACCAGGGCGACCAGAAACAGGGCGGTGAGCAGGTCGCGCACTGCGCCGGTCACCAGCATGGTTAACCCCGCCTCGATGGTCAGCACGTCATAGGTGACCCGGCTCATCAATTGCCCCTTACCCTGACGGTCGATGACCGTCATGGGTAGGGAGAGGATGTGGGTGTACAGGTCGCTACGCAGCGCGGCGATCACCGAGTGCCGGGTTTTGGCCATCAACACACCCTGCCCGAAATAGGCCACCCCCTTGGTCGTGTAAATGGCGATGACGATCCAAGGGAGAATCACCAGCGCTTGCTCGTTCTTGGCGACAAAAACGTCGTCGAGAATGGGCTGAATGACGAAGGCGGTTCCAGCGGTGGCGGCGGCCACCACCACCATGCAGAGCATGGCGAGGATCAGGGTCGAAACGTGGGGGCGCAGATACTGGAGCAGGCGGCGCAGGTGGTTCATGCAGGGTTCTCAACGTGGCGAGGTCGGGGAGGGATGATTCCACCCCCCGACCCCGTGCTGCGATGTACGGCGATGTCGTTCCAAGCAAGTGGTGGATCGCCGACGGGAATATTCAGAGCAGGTCCATCCCTTCGCGCAGCTTTTCGATGTCGATCAACACGTCGCGCCCCTCGGAGGCCTCGATCAGGCCATCGCGGCGTAGTTGACTGATGGTGCGGCTGATCGATTCGCGGCTGGTGCCCAGTTGATTGGCGATGGTTTGGTGGGTTGGCAGGGTGAGGCGCACCCGGGTTTCGTCGAAGGCGGCGCCGTGACGCTCGGAGAGCTCGATGAGAAAATCCATCAAGCGATGGGCCACATCCATGGTGCATAGACGCTCCAGAACCCGAGAAGTCAAGCGTATGCGTCGCACGAGTTCTTGAATCAGATCCATCATCATGTCGGGGTTGTTGCGCATCATGTTCAGGAAGGGTTCGCGCTGCAGATGCAGGGTTTCGGTTTTTTCCTGGGCCATGACGGTGGCCGAGCGGGGCTCGTTGTCGAGCAGGCTCATTTCGCCGAAGAACTGCCCCGGCTCCAGGGTCGAGAGGATGACCTCCTGCCCCTCGCCGGTGAAATAAACCACCTTCACCGAACCCTTGATGATGATCTCCATGCTGTCGCCGATCTCCCCCTCGTGGACGATGATCGCCCCGCGGGGATAACAGCGGTGGGTGACCAACGACTCGATCCGTTTGAGCTGATCGTCGGTCAAGCGTTGGAAAATCGGTACGTTTTTGAGTCGATGAACAATGTTCAACAAGGCCGTGCCCCCCCGGAATTACACGGTCGCTACAAGCGCAGTCGCGATGGGATCGAATCGGAAAAACCCAAGCAGAAGGTGCATGATGGGACCATGCCGGACGATTTTCCAGAATTCCCTCAAGTCAAACGTCGGTATTGGTATCGGGCTGAAACAGGGTGACCGGATCGAGGGAAAAGGGGTGGGTCCCTTCGAGCAGAGCGACCAGCTGGGGCAGGATGGTCCGCATACGGTCGGCATCGTCGACCACCTCGACCACCAACGGGAGCGCCTGGCTCAGGCGTAGCAGGCTGGTGATGTGGGGTTTTCCACTGCGACCGATACCGGCTACCGCCCGAAAGATCGAGGCGCCGGCCAGGCCGTGGGTATGAAAAAAATCGAGGAGTTTCTCGGCCAACGGGGGTTCGCCGGGGCGATGGTCGTCCTCGGTTAGATAAATTCTCAAGCGCTGGGCCTGGACAATGCGGTAACGTTCCACGGTGCCTCCAAGGGTTGGCGAGCTGTCGGGCCGACACCTCTTTTCGTGTGCAGCGCGCGTCCCGATTTGGGTCCGCCGTTTTCAAACGTTACTATAGGAGAAACCAATTGATGCGTGTATCGGCCTTCATGACCTCGGTCTGGCTGGGTATTGCCCTTCTTTTTTCCGCTAATACAGCCTCTGCAGGAGAGTCCCCCGTGATCGAAATGACCACCAACCTGGGCACCATCAAAATCGCCCTGGATGCCGACAAAGCCCCCAAGACGGTCGCCAACTTTTTGGCCTATGTCGACAGCGGCTTTTTCGACGGCAAGATTTTTCACCGGGTCATTCCCGGCTTTATGGTTCAGGGGGGGGGCTTTGATGCCGACATGAATCAGCCTCCGACCAAGGCCCCCATTGCCAATGAGGCCGACAACGGTCTGAAGAACGACCGTGGCACCCTGGCTATGGCCCGCACCTCCGATCCCAACAGCGCTACCGCCCAGTTCTTTATCAATCTGGTCGATAACAGCTTCCTCAATTTCAAAAGCAAAACCCCCAACGGTTGGGGCTACTGCGTCTTCGGCAAGGTGGTCGAGGGGATGGATGTGGTCGATCAGATTGCCAAGGTGCGCACCACCTCCAAACGGGGTCATGGCGATGTGCCGGTCGATCCGGTGGTCATCCAAAAGGCGGTTCGCGTTCAGAACTGATCGGTTCGTCGCCATTTCTCGTCGTTTCAGCGCAAACCCATGGAATCCATCGTGACGATCCCCACGATTCGCAAGGCGGTTTTTCCCGTCGGCGGGTTGGGAACCCGGTTCCTGCCCGCCACCAAGGCAATCCCCAAAGAGATGCTCCCCATCGTTGATAAACCGCTGGTGCAGTATGCGGTTGAGGAGGCGGTGGCAGCGGGGTGCGACGAAATCATCTTTGTTACCGGGCGGGGCAAAACGGCGTTGGAAGACCACTTCGACCGTTCCCTTGAACTCGAAGAATCGCTGCGTCGCGCCGCCAAAGAGGTACTGCTGACTCGGGCGACCGAGATGCCCCCTCCGGGCATTCGCATGGTCTATACCCGTCAGGGTGAGGCGTTGGGGCTAGGTCATGCGGTGTTGTGCGCCGAGGCGTTGGTGGGCAACGAGCCCTTTGCGGTGATTCTGGCCGACGATTTCATCCTCAGCGACCGAGCCGGGGCGCTGGCCCAGATGGTCTCGGCCTATCGGGGGGGGGCGCTGCTGGCGGTACAAGAGGTGCCCGACGACGAGATCAGCCGTTATGGGGTGATCCGTCCAGGTGGTGAGGTCGCTGGTTGTATCGCCGTCGAGGCGATGGTCGAAAAACCCCCCGCCGATCAGGCTCCCAGCAATCTGGGGGTGGTCGGGCGGTACATCTTGCCCCCCGAGATTTTTCAAACCTTGCGTACCACCCCCAAAGGCAAGGGGGGGGAGATCCAGTTGACCGACGCCATCGCAGCGTTGATCGGTCGTTATCCGGTGGGCGCATTTCGGTTTCACGGCACCCGTTACGATTGTGGCTCCAAGGGGGGATTCCTAGCCGCCAATCTTCGGGTGGGACTCGACCACCCCGAAGTGGCCAAGGAACTCAGCCGGGTGATTCGGCAATCGGGGACCGACCGAGCCCGCCTTATTCAGGCATTGGAGAGCGGCAGTTGATTCGACTCAACCAGGTGGTCAAACGGTTTGAAGGCCGCTTGGTTACCGACCATGTCAGTGCCAACTTCCCCCAAGGGAAGGTCAGCGTCATTCTGGGGGGCAGCGGCTCGGGCAAGAGCACCCTGCTGCGCCAGATGACCGGCCTGCTGCCCCCCGACGGGGGGATGATCGAGATCGACGGGCAGGATGTGCCCCAGCTGGGGCGGCGCGATCTGTACCGACTGCGTCAGAGGCTGGGGATGCTGTTTCAGAACGGCGCTCTGCTCAACGCCATGAACGTGTTCGAGAACATCGCCTTTCCCATGCGGGCCCACACCAACCTATCGGAACGGATGATCCGTATCATCGTCGGCATCAAGCTCGAAATGGTGGGGCTGCGCGGGACCGAACACCTCATGGCCTCCGAACTCTCCGGCGGGATGGTCAAACGGGTCGCTCTGGCCCGGGCCATTGCCTTGGATCCCCCCGTGATGTTCTTCGACGAGCCCTTTTCGGGGCTCGATCCGATCAGCGCCGGGGTGATCGAGAAATTAATCCTCGACTACAAAAAGATCCGGGGGGCGACCTGTGTGGTGGTTTCCCACGACATCCCCTCTACCTTCCGTATGGCCGACCACATCATCATCCTCAGTCATGGGCGGGTGATCGCCCAGGGCAGCGCCCAAGAGATCCAACAATCGCCCCATCCCGAGGTGCAGCAGTTCATTCAAGGATTGCCCGACGGCCCCATCCGCTTTCGGTATCCGGCGCAGGCCCCTCTTCAGGACGATTTGATGCAAAGGGCACAGCGGTTATGAATCCCATTGAGCGTTTGGGGCGGTTGGGGGTGCGCACCCTGCTGGCTTTTGGCGATGCCGGTACCTTTCTGGCCGAAACGGTGCGGGCATCGGTTTTGCCTCCGGTGCGCCTGCGCTTTGTAATCGATCAAGTTTTCGACATCGGCGTTAAATCGTTGGTCATCATTGTTGTGACCGGTCTGTTCACCGGCATGGTGTTGGGGCTCCAGGGTTACAACACCTTGAGCAAATTCGGCTCGGAGGAGGCGCTGGGCACCTTCGTGGCGCTTTCGTTGATTCGAGAGTTGGGGCCGGTACTCGGTGGCTTGCTGGTGGCTGGACGGGCCGGATCGGCGATCACCGCCGAGATCGGTTTGATGAAAACCACCGAACAGATCGCCGCCCTTGAGGTCATGGCGGTCGATCCCATGGGGCGGGTGGTGGCGCCGCGTTGGTTGGCCGGGATGATCGCGGTGCCACTGCTGGTGGCGATCTTCGATGTGGTGGGGATCTACGGCGGCTATCTGGTCGGAGTCGACATGCTGGGGGTGAATCCCGGCGCCTATTGGGTCGAGATGGAGAAATACGTCGATTTCGACGAAGACGTTTTTGGGGGGATGGTCAAGGCCTTTGTTTTCGGCTTGTTCCTCACCTGGATGGCGACCCATCAGGGTTGGAGTTGCCGCCCCACCTCTGAAGGGGTGGGGCAAGCGACCACCCGCACCGTGGTGATCTCCTCGGTGGGGATCCTCATCATCGACTACGTGTTGACCGCCATTTTGATGTGAAGCTTAAGGAGCTGACGATGCCCCGTTGGGTCGATTTTGTGGTCGGGTTGTTCATGGTGGCGGGGATCGCCGCCATGGGGTACCTGGCGGTTAATTTAGGCAATCTGCAGATCGGCAATCAAAATGTTTACACCCTGCATGCCACCTTTCCCACCGTCAGCGGCCTGAAGTTGGGGGCACAGGTGGAACTTGCCGGGGTGCCGATCGGCCGGGTCGCCCTTATTGCGGTCGACAAATTGCAGGACCGGGCCGATGTCGACATCGAGGTTAGGGGCGACATCAGGCTGCCCGACGATACCTTTGCCTCGGTTCGGACCCAGGGGATCATCGGCGATAAGTACATCCAACTGACCCCTGGTGGCTCTCTCGACATTCTCGGCGACGGGGACGAAATCACCGAAACCGAAGGGTCGCTCCAGCTTGAAGAGCTGATTAGCAAGTACATTTTTGAGAAGGATAAGTGAACGGATTCCCCCCCTCATGACCCCCCCAACCTCTACCTCCACCCCCCTGGTTATGGGCCGTATTTGGGCGCTGTTGTGGGGCGCCCTGGGGTGGGGCGTGTCGGCGTCGTTTGCTGGCGCTGCCCCCTTGTCCCTAAACGACCTTCTGGATCGGGTCGACACCACCTCGGCCGAGCTGCAAGAACACGACGCCAAAATCGACGAGGCCCAAGCCCTGCTTGACCAGGTATTGGGCAGCAGCGGGCCGAGTTTCTCGATGCGGCTGTTTGCCGGTCCCACCTCGAAGGCGAGGGGGGATCAAGTCACCTCCCCCGATTCCCAGTGGCGCCTTTCGGGGTTGTCCGATTGGGAGGGGCTCGATTTCAGCGTCATTCAGCCCCTTGCCGGGTTTGGTCGTTTCGAGGCCTACAAAAGGGCCGCCGAGGCCAACATCGTCATGGAGGAGGCGGCCAAAGAGGTGAAGCGGGCCGAACTGCGACAACAGGTTCGGGCGCTTTATTTTGGTGCTTGGGTGGCCCGCGACATCACAGTGTTGTTGCAGGAGAGCCTCGATCGGGTCGAGAAGGCGATCGGTATCGTCGAGGATGCGCTTGATGAGGGGAACGAAGACTTTTCCTCTGTCGATCTACTGAAGCTCAAAAGTGGCAAGGGGAAAATCGACGGTTTTATGCCCCAAGCCAAGGCGGCTCAGCTGATGGCGGTTGAGGCGCTGCGCGGACTGCTCAGGTTGGGACCGAACGAGACGGTCGAACTGCCCAATTACCCGATTCAGGCGCCCAGTTTGCCTGCCGACGCATTGGCGGTGCTGCAATCGAGGGCCTTGGAGCAACGGCCTGAAATGCAGCAGGTCGCGGCGGGACTCGCCGCCACCCAGGCTTTGAGCGATGCCGAACAAGCCAATGGCCGTCCCGTGGCTGCCCTGGCACTGGTCGGTTCGGCGGCCCATGCCGGCAACCGTTCACGCATCGACAACCCTTTCATCAACGACCCCTTCAACCACCTGTACGGCACCGTGCTCGTGGCGCTGCAATGGGAGATCAACATGGGGGTTCACGATGCCAAAGTCGCCCAGGCCCAGGCCAAGGCGGCTCAGGTGGCAGCCAAGGAGCGTTTTGCCCGCACCGGCATTCCCCTCCAGGTCATGCAGGCCTACTACGAAACCCTGCAATATAACGAGACGGTGAAGGGATTCAGGGATGCCTACAAAGCGGGCAATCAATGGTTGGTGGCCGCCTATGCCGACTTCGAAATGGGGGTGGGGCAGGCCAAGGAGGTTTTCGATGCGTTGTCCGAATACACCCTGAATCGGGTGGCCTATTTACAAGCGGTGTATGCGTTGCAGTTATCGACCGGTCGCCTGGTTCAGGCGGTGGGGGGAGACAAAGATGATCGGTAGTCGTGGATGGAGCGCGTTGCGCCGCTTGATTGCGATGGTGGTTGTTCTCGGAGCCCTTTTGGGCGCAGGGATGCATCAAGCGGTGGCCCAGTCTTCGGCAACTGAGGTGGTGTCGACCACCGTGAATCATGTGCTGGAGATCCTGCGCGATCCCGCTCTCAAGGGGGCCGAGAAGGCGGCACAACGGCGCCAGCTTATCAGTGACACCATCTGGGCCCATTTCGATTTCGATTCGATGGCCTCATCGACCCTCGGCTCAACCTGGCGAGAAATGACCCCTCCCGAACGGAACCGTTTTCTTGGCCTGTTCCGCGATCTTCTGCACCGCTCTTACATCGGCGCCATCGAGTCCTACACCGACGAAAAGGTGGTGTTCACCAGTGAGGAGCCGGTGGGGAGCAAGGGGAACAAGATGGTGGTTCACAGCGAGATCCAGCGCCCCCCCGCCGAGCCGATCCCCATCGATTACCGGCTCAAGCAGAAGGGGCAGGACTGGTGGGTGTACGACATCTACGTCGAGGGGGTGAGCCTCATCAGCAACTATCAGAACTCCTTCCGCAAGATCGTCGCCAAGGATGGGGTGTCGGGATTGCTGGATCGATTGCGTAAGAAGGTCGAATCCAACGAGAGCGGCGATGTCTGATCCCGGCGGTTTGCACATCGAGGGGGATCAAGTGGTACTGAGCGGCGACCTGACCTTCGCGACGGTTCCCGCCCTTGAAACCCGTCTTAATGGCCACAACGGGGGTACCTTGAACACCTTCGATCTGACCCGGGTCGCCGCCTTCGACAGTGCCGGGTTGGCATTGCTGGTGGTGTTGGCGGCCCGCCTGGAGGGGGTTCGTCCCCGGTTGATCGGGGTCAGCGCCGAGGTGGCCAGCCTGCTGGCGATGGGGGGGGTGTCCGACCTGTTTCATTGGGAAGGTAAACCATCCCCCCCTTGACCCCGCTGCCCCAGGATCCCCTGGTCGCCCGCCTCTGGCCCGAGGTGGCCTGGTTGATCCAGCGCTTTCCCTCCGGCGCGTTGGTCGCATGTTCGGGTGGGGGCGATTCCTGCGCCCTGCTCGATCTCATGGCCCAATGGGCTCTTAAGGGCCAATGGCCCTGGGCGGTGGCGACCTTCGACCACGGCCTGCGCCCCGAGGCGGCGGTCGAGGCGCGCTGGGTCGCAACCCAATGCAACACCTACGGCGTCGACCATTTTCTGCTGCATCCCCCCACCCCCCTGCACGATCTTCCTGGCAATCTTGCCGACAACGCCCGTCGCCTGCGCTATGAGGCGCTTGGCCGCTGTGCCCGCGATCTCGGGTTTTCGGTGGTGCTCACCGCCCACCATCTTGACGACCGCATCGAGGGGATGTTGATGGCGCTGCTGCGCGGCGGCTCCCCCCAAGCCTTAGCCCCCCAACCCCCCTTACGCCCCCTGGAGGGCGATCTGTGGTTGGCCCGCCCCCTCAACAACGTGGGTCGCGGCGAACTGCGTGCCTACCTAGGGGGTCGCCATCTGCCCTGGCTGGAGGATCCTTCCAACAGCTCTACCCATACCGGGCGGGGATCGGCGCGCCACCGCTTGCTCCCTTGGCTAGAACACAATCAACCGGGGGCGCGCGAGGGTCTGGCCGCCAGCCTGAGCATGTTGTCCCAACAATTGCAGCGGGACGAACGGGCGGCCCTTCCCCAAACAAGATGGCATTGGTGGCGGCGCGATCCGGCGCTTTCCCCCCGACAAGCCATGGCTGGATTGGGCTTGGGGGTCGCCCTCTCGGGCCGTGAGGAGCGGGAAATCCTTACCCGCTGGACCCGTTCCGAAGGTCGCTGGGACAAGCCCGGTTTAACCTTGCTGTGGCACGGCAATTGGGCTGGATGGGGCAGGGGGGGGCTGCAGCCCTGGCAAGAAGGGGTGTGGAAGGAAGATCAATCTGTTTTCGACTTGGGCGATTGGGGTTACCTCTGGCGTGACGGCGGGGCGGGGTTGGCCGCCCCCCCCCATCCTTATTGGGGACGGCTGATTTGGCTTGCGGCAACGACTTGGCAGGTTAAGGTGGCGCCACCGCAACATCCCTGGCCCGCAGGCCGCTCGAAGGTGGTGGCTCGCCATCTTCAGGGTGGCTTGCTCCCCCGCTGGCTGCGGGCCCCCTTTCCCGCCCTGGGTTCGATGGAGGGAGCGATCTTGGCACTGCCGGGCATTGCGTCCGCCCGCCACGAAGGACAAGGGGTTCGGGTTGGATGGTGCCCCCCATGGTGGCGGCTGGGGAGACGCTGATTCAATGCAGGATGCCTTTAATCGGCGATTCTCTAGGATTCTCTTGAGAGGACCCCATGACCGTGTGTCTCTGATGCGACAGCCCCTCTTACGCTTTGTCACCCCCGCGCCTCCGGTTTTCTCGCGAGTGAAATCTTGACAGGTTTGCTCGGTTGACCGCCCCTTCGTGGGGGATGATGATCATCCCAACGGGTTTCGCTAATGAGGGTCCGAATTAGCATTCAAAGTGTCCGAATACAAAAAGAGAAGAAAGGAGTCCCCCATGGGTCAACTCATTCAGAAAAAGGCAAGTCCTAGGCTGAATACGGCCTTGGCAGTTATGGCTACTGCGGTCTTGGTTGCCTCGTGTGGTCCCCCCAAGTTGGATCTGTCGCAAAAACCCAACTGGACCCCGGTGCGTGACACGATGGTGCTTCCGGGCGGCGCTGTGGCCTATACCGGCGACACCTACCGAGTGGCGGTCATGCCGTTTGCCAACACCACCGCCTTGGCGGGGACGGTGAACCAAAATCAAAGCCAGACCGTGACCGATTCGGTGTCGGCCTCCAGGACCACCCATGCCGAGGCCAACGTGGTCGGCATCGTTGCCGCCCCCGGCGCTGTGGGGATTGGCCATGTCGGGGTCTCCCAGACCAACACCGTCGGGGCCAGCCATACCGATGCGCGCACCAAGGGTGAGAGCTCCTCGTTCGAGGTGCAGATTGGCAATGTGGCGACCGACGCCATGATTAAGGAGTTGGTCAACCTGGGCGGGGTCAAGATCTTTACCCGGACCGAGCTCGACAAGGTGATGAACGAGCAACGGTTCCAGATGTCGGGGATGGTCCCTGATGATCAGATGATCCAGTTCGGTAAAATGGCGGGGCTGACCCACGTGATTACCGGTACCGTTTCCAACATCAAAAAGGAGTTCGTCGAGCAGACCTCTGTCGAAACGGACCGTGATGACTCGGGCGGGGCGATGCTCCTCAAGGGGGCTTTCAACGCATATTCCGCAGCCTCCTCGGGCTGGAACGTCGATGTTGAGGTGCAGGTACGCATCATCAACGTGCAGACCGGCGAGATCGAATTTGCCGACAAGCTGATCGGCCACGAGGCGGGCAGCGCCGATCCGATGGCCGGCTCCGATGTGATTTTGGGGATTGCCCAAGATGCTCTGGGTGAGGCGGTCGAGACCGCCAAGGCCCCTCTGTCGAAGATCTTCGCCCCCCAGGGTTACCTCAAGCAGGTTTACCTGCGCATCGACGAACCGGCGGTGGCCAATCTGAACCTGGGTGAGAAAGACGGGATCAAGCCCGGTCAGCAGATCGAGATCCTCTCCTTCGAGACCATCACCGATCCCATCACCGGTCAGAGTGAGGTCCAGAAGTACCGGGTTGCCACCATGACCATCGTCGATCCCATTCAGCCCCACGATGCTTGGGCCCAGATCGACGATGCTGCCAAGAGTGGTCTGCTCAAGGTCGGTATGCCATTCAAGCGGATGGAGCTTTCCAACGGCATGGGCGCAACCATGAAGGGGATGTTCTAAACCCTTTGCGCCGTGTTGAACCTCGGGCCGAGGGGGCGCGCAGCCTCCTCGGCCTTTTTTGTCGCAACCAGGATGAAAGGGGGCGCCCATGATCGATCGCCATCGCAAGCTCGACGCCCTGTTTCAGGATTTTCCCGAGGCTCGGGAGGTCTTGAGGGAGCACGGCATCAACTGCGCAGAATGTATTGCCGTTTCGATGGATACCCTTGCCGACGTCTTTCGCATGTACAACCTTGACGGCGCTGCCCTCGAACGGGAGATGACCGCCCGCATTCAGGCCCGCACGCGCCCTTGAGCACCCTTCTTCCCCACGCCCCCCTTCCCGTCGACCCCCGCAGCCGCACCCGTGCGGCCAAGCTGGGGCTGCGCACGTTGGCAGACGCCCTGTTCTACCTGCCGCTGCGATACGAGGATTTACGCGCCCCGGTGCCGGTAGCCACTTTGCGCGAGGGGATGGAGGCGTTGGTGCGGGTGCGGGTGTTGCGCCACAAAGAGGGGCAAAAAACGGTGCGGTTGGAGTGTGCCGACCCCGACAGCGGCGCCCCGTTGACGTTGGTTTTCTTCCAGCGCCTGGGTTGGGTACGTAACGCCTTCCATGCCGGAACCATCCTGACCCTTCGGGGTAAGGTGCAGTGGTTTCGAGGTGAGCCTGAGATCGCCCAGCCCGAGATGCTTGATGGGGGAGATCTGGGGAAGATCCGCCCGGTTTACCCCAAGGTGGCCGGGGTGTCGCAGCAGTGGGTCCGTGATTTGATGGCTCGGGTTCTGGAGGCCATCGACGATTGGAATTTGGCGGTTCCCCCCGGCGACACCGCCCCCGGATTGCCGAGCCTGGCGCAAGCGCTGCAAACCCTGCATCGCCCCGACGATTTGCCCTTGTCCGGCGCCGTTTTAGAGGCGCTTAAGGTTTGGGAGATCCGGCAGGTGTTGCAAACACTCAAAGCCCAGTGGGGACGGGCCCCCTCAGGCGCGACCCCCCTGGTCATTGCCGATAAGGCGCTGCAAGCCTGGCGGGAGGGGCGCCCCTTCACCCTGACCCAGGCCCAGGAGCGGGCCATCGCCGAGGTGCGCACCGATCTGGAACAAGAGCGTCCCATGCGCCGCCTGGTGGTGGGCGATGTGGGCTCGGGCAAAACCCAGGTGATTCTGGCCGCCAGTCTCATCGCAGCCCAGGCGGGGGGGCGCAGCGCCGTGATGCTCCCCACCGGCATTTTGGCCGAGCAAATTTTTGAAGAGGTGGCCGCCACCATCCCCGAGGCGGCCTTGATTACCCGCACCGAGGAGCGGGGGGCGCCGCTGGATCGGGCCAAGGTGGTGGTCGGCACCCATGCCCTGCTCCACCGCGACCTGCCCCCTCTCAATCTGGTGGTGATCGACGAGCAACACCGCTTCGGCACCCAGCAGCGCCAGCAGTTGCTGGAACGTCACCCCGGCGCTCACGCCTTGCAGCTGTCGGCCACCCCCATTCCCCGCACCATGGGGCTGTTTCTTTCCCAGGCGTTGAGCCTAAGCGTGATCGACCAGGCGCCGGTGCGGCGTGCCATCGCCACCCAGGTGCTGGCCCGCCATCAGCTGCCGAGCATGTTCGCCCGCATCGAGGCCGAGATCGCCCTGGGTCATCAGGTCTTCGTCATCTACCCCACCATCGAGGGGGGGGAGGAGGATGTGGCCGACCTGAAACGGGGGCACGCTTGGTTTGCCCAGCGTTACCCCGGCCAGGTCGAGATGACCTTCGGACGCGACCCCAACAAGGAGGTGACCCTGCGCCGCATGCGTCGGGAGGAATTCCAAATTTTGGTCACCACCTCGGTGGTTGAGGTGGGGATCAGCCTGCCCAAACTCACCGTGGTCGCCATTTCGGGGGCCGAGCGGATGGGGCTGGCAACCCTGCATCAGCTGCGCGGTCGCTTGGCTCGGGCGGGGCTGCCGGGCTGGTTTTACCTGCACAGCCACACCGATGAAGAGGTGCCCCGTTTGCGGCTGCTTGAAGAGACCCTCGACGGTTTTGCGATTGCCGAACAAGACATGAAGCTGCGCGGTTGGGGCGACCTGATCTCGGGGCTCGACCAAAGCGGGCAGCACCTGCGCTTTTTTAAACCCCAGCAAGATCTGCATCTGCTCGACAAGGTGATCGAACGTGGCTGAAGCCCCCGAGCTGTTGGTGACCGTCCCCTCCTGGGTCGGCGATTGCGTCATGGCGATGCCGGCGTTGCGCCGCGCCATCGACGGCGGTCGGTGGTCCAAGGTGGGGGTGCTCGCTCGTCCCTGGGTCGCCCCTCTGTACAGGTTGGTCCCAGGGGTTGAGGTGGTGGTGATCGACGATGCCAAGGGACGTCATCGGGGGTTGAAGGGCCGGTTGACCTTGGCAAATGAGCTGCGCACCCAAGGGTGGAATACCGCGCTGCTGCTGCGCGGCGCCATCGACGCCGCTTTTGTCGTGTGGTGGGCGCGGATCCCCCACCGGGTAGGACATGGGGGTGAGGGGCGGGGGGTGCTGTTGACCCGATCGTTGCCCCTGACCCGCAAACAGTGGTGGCGGGGGCACCGCGCCAACCACTACCTCGATCTACTCCCCCTGCTTGAGATCGCTCGCCCCCCCTTGGAGCCCGACGGGCGCCCGACTCCGGTGCGCTGGCAACCCGACGCTGCGTTAACCCAGGCTGCCGCCGATTTGTTGGGTCCAGCGACCGGAAGACGGGTCGGCTTTGCCCCCGGCGCCCAGTTTGGCGCCGCCAAGAAATGGGGAGCGGCCCGCTATCGGGCGGTGGCCGAGGCGTTGCTTGCCCAGGGGATCGAGGTCCATCTGTTTGGATCTCGCGACGACCAAGCCGAATGTGCGGCCGTCGCCCAGGGGCTGACTGGGGTGCGCGACTGGTCGGGCAAAACCGACCTGGCCACTGCGATTGCCTTGATTGGGGCGATGGAGGGGTTCGTGGCCAACGATTCGGGGCTGATGCATGTGGCGGCCGCCTGGGGCATGCCGGTGGTGGCGATTTTTGGATCGACCCGGCCCGACTCGACCTCGCCGCTGGGACGGGCCGAAATCCTGATGCATCCGGTCGCATGCGCCCCCTGTTTGCAGCGCGAATGTCGGGTGCCGGGGCAACCCTGCATGGCGGCGGTCGACCCCGACGAGGTGCTGGCCGCCCTGATGCGGGCGTTGGGATGAGGGCCATTGGACTGGCGCTGGGGCTGCTGTTGGGGGCGAGCGCCTGGGCCGACCCCTCACCCCTGGCGGGGGAGCGGCTGATTTTTGATCTGCACTACCTGGGGGTTCCGGCGGGGGTGGCCGAGATGCGGGTCGAGCCGGTCGACGCCGACGGGGCGACCGCGGTGGTGATCGAGGCCCGCTCCGCCGACTGGTTCAATTGGCTCTATCGGGTGCGTGACACCATCGTCAGCACCACCATCTGGGGGGAGAAGGGGCTGCGCTCTCGGCGCTACAGCGTCGACTCAAAAGAGGGAAGCTACCGCAATTATAAAGAGCTGGTTTTCTCGTCCGACCAAGTCGTCGAGACCAACCCGAAAGAGACGCTCACCTTCCCAATTCCCCGACCCGCCCTCGACGCCGTCGACGGTTTCTACGCCCTGCGGATGGTGCCACTGAAGGTGGGGCAAACGGTCACCTTCCCGCTGTTCGACTCGCGCATCTTTTACGATTTAGAGATCGAGGTGGAGCGGCGCGAGGTGCGTAAAACCCCGTTCGGCCCCCAAACCCCCTGCGTGGTGGTGTTTCCCCGGCTCAAAAGCGAGGGAATTTTTCAGCGCAAGGGGGAGATGCGCATCTGGTTGACCGACGATGCCCGCCACATCCCGGTGCGGATGGAATCGAAGATCGCCATTGGCGCAGTGGTTGCAGAGTTGAGGCCCGACGGGTACCGTCCGCCCTTCCCGTAATTGAGGTTTTTCCTGCCTTTTTTCCCCCCAGGATATCGCTGATGAGCATGCGTATCGCCGTGGTCGGCACCGGCTATGTGGGCTTGGTGACCGGCACCTGCTTGGCCGATTTGGGCCACCGTGTCGCCTGCATCGACATCGACCCCCGCAAGATCGAGGGGCTCAAACAGGGGCAAATCCCCATTTACGAACCCGGTTTGGATGATCTGGTCCGGCGCAACGCCAAGGCTGGCCGCTTGAGCTTCACCACCGATTATGAAGAGGGACTCACCGGGGCCGAGGTCGTCTTCATTGCGGTGGGTACCCCCCCCGGAGAAGACGGTTCAGCCGACCTGCAATACGTGCTGGCGGTGGCCAAGAAGATCGCCGAGGTGATCGACCACGACGCGGTGATTGTTGACAAATCGACCGTACCGGTGGGGACCGCCGATCAGGTGCGGGCGGTGCTGACCCAAACCCTGGAGGCGAGGGATTCCAGCCTCAGCCTCACCGTGGTCAGCAACCCCGAGTTTCTCAAAGAGGGGGCGGCGGTTGAGGACTTCATGCGCCCCGACCGGGTGGTGGTGGGGGCCGATGAGCCCGAATCGCGCTTGGTCATGGAGCGGCTCTACGCCCCCTTGGTGCGCAACGGCCATCCGGTGTTGGTGATGGATGTGCGCAGCGCCGAGATGACCAAATACGCCGCCAACGCCATGCTCGCCACCCGCATCAGTTTCATGAACGAAATCGCCCTTCTCTGCGAGCGGCTGGGGGCCGATGTCGAGATGGTGCGCCGCGGCATCGGCACCGACCGGCGTATCGGCATGCCCTTCCTCTATGCCGGAGTCGGTTACGGCGGCTCGTGCTTTCCCAAAGATGTGCAGGCGCTGGTCCACATGATGAGTGACGCTGGTCTGCCCGGTGCGGTGGTCAACGCGGTCGAGGCGGCCAACAAGGCGCAGCGGCAATGGTTCATCGAGCGCATCGCCGTCACCCTGGAATCGCTGCACGGCAAGAAAATCGCGGTGTGGGGACTGGCGTTCAAACCCAACACCGACGACCTACGCGAAGCCCCCGCCTTCGACGTCATCCGCGCCCTGCTCGACGGTGGCGCGCAGGTTGCCGCCTACGATCCGGTGGCGGTCCCCGGTTTTCGCCGCGAGGGGTTCGAGCACCCCAATCTCACCCTGGTCGAAGAGGAGGGTTACGCCGCGCTGGAGTCTGCCGACGCCCTGGTGCTGCTGACCGAGTGGAAAGAGTTCCAAGTTCCCGACCGCGACCGCATGGCGGCCTTGATGAACGACAAACTCGTCTTCGATGGGCGCAACCAGTACGACCCCTGGGAGTGGGCAGCCGAGGGTTGGCGGGTACTTGGCATCGGTCGTCCGCAAATTGAACCGGAGTTTTTGCCGTGAGCTTGAATGTATTGGTCACCGGCGGCGCCGGGTTTCTTGGCTCCAACCTGATCGACCGCCTGCTGGCCCAGAGGCACAAAGTCACCGTGCTCGACAATCTGCAAACCGGGCGACTTGAAAACCTGGCTCACCTGCCCGAGGGGGCGATCCGCTTCATTCAAGGCGATGTGCGCGATCCGTTCCCCGAGCCGGAGCAAGGGGCGTGGGGGCAGATTTACCATCTGGCCTGCCCCGCCAGCCCCCCCCGCTATCAGGCCGATCCGGTCGGCACCTTCTTGATCGCCGCCATCGGCACCCTCAACGCCCTTGAGGCGGCGACCAAGGCCGGGTGCCGGGTGCTGATCGCCTCGACCTCCGAGGTCTACGGCGATCCCGAGGTCCATCCCCAAACCGAGTCCTACCGGGGGGCGGTCAATCCCATCGGTCCGCGTGCCTGTTACGACGAGGGCAAGCGGGGGGGGGAGACCTTGGCCTTCGATTACCACCGCGCCCGCGGCACCGACATCGCCGTGGTGCGGATCTTCAACACCTACGGCCCGCGCATGGATCCCGCCGACGGACGGGTGGTGAGCAACTTCATCGTGCAGGCGCTCAAGGGCGAGCCGATCACCCTGTACGGTGGCGGTACCCAGAGCCGGTCGTTCTGCTACGTCGACGATCTGGTCGAGGGTTTGCTGCGGATGATGGCGACCCCCGGTTTTACCGGTCCGGTGAACCTGGGCAATCCCAACGAATTTACCGTCAAGGAGCTGGCCGAGGTCATCGGACGGGTGTTGGGCAAGGAGCTGACCTTCGAGGATCGCCCCCTGCCTCAGGACGATCCCTTGCAACGCCAGCCGGTGATCGCGGTGGCCGCCGAAAAGCTCGGTTGGGCCCCCACCGTGCAGTTGGAGGAGGGAATCTCCCGCGCTGCCGCCTGGTTTCAGGAGAGCCTGAAGCTGTGAATCCCTCGGTCGGGGGAGACAAAGGGCCAAGGATTTTGGTGATTCGATGCGGCGCGGTGGGTGATACCGTCATGGCCACCTGCGTCATCGATCCCATTTTGGCCCGGTTTCCCGACGCCCAAATCGAATGGCTGGCGACCCCCGGTTCGGCTGCGTTGTTTAAGCACGATCCCCGCATGACCCAGGTCCACCTGCTGCGCCACCGCAAATTCCCCACTTGGCTCACCAAGACCAAACGCGAACTGGTGCGCAGCAGCCGCAAGCGCCCCTTCGATTGGATCGTCAACCTTGAAGTTGCCCGTTTTCTGCGCCCCTTCGTCTCGGCGCTGAAGTGCCGCCATCTGATCGGCTTCAACGACGCCCTACCCTGGCAAGACATCCACGGGGTCGACAACCATCGCCGGGTGCTGGCCGCCGGGGGATTCGACCTTGAGCTGGCCTACCCGAGTTTGCGGGGGATCGCTCCGAGCATCACGTTGCCCCCCCGTTTCGTGGTGCTCCATCCCGGCAACAGCCATGCGGTGGGTCGTGGCCGCCTGAACATCCGGGCCTGGCCCGAGGAGCGGTGGCGGGCACTACTCTTGGCGCTACACAGCAAGGGGATCGCAGTGGCGGTGACCGGGGCTCCGACAGAGGCGGAGTTGGTACGGAAGGTGGCCGGTCGGGAGGGAATCGACTTGGCGGGGCGGACCACGCTACCCGAGTTGATCGACGTGGTAGGGCGTGCGGTTGTGTTTGTTTCGAGCGATACCGGGCCGATCCACATCGCCGCCGCGACCGGCGTTCCCATCTTGGGGCTGTATGGTCCGACCCGTCCGAGTCAGACCCGCCCCTATGGCCGGGAGGGGCAGGTGCTTTTGTTGCATAGCGACCGCCCCTGCATCCCCTGTTATGGCACCCCCCAGCAAATAAGCTGCGCCGACAATCTGTGTATGAGCGACCTTGGGGTTGATCTGGTGCTTGAGCGGGTTCTGGAGCGATGGGACGGGCGGTAGCAGCGCGGCATTGATGTCGGAACAATGGGCCGCATAGTCTAAAGCAGGAACGTCGGTGACTGATTTTGGCAGCCCATCCCTGGTCTGCTCGGAGGCGCTGGATAAATCAGCGCCTCCTGAGAGATCCCCGGTTATCAAGGTCCGGGCGATTACCTGTTTGCCCATCCCGACCGGGTCGATCCGGCCCTGCTTCCGGTCATGCAATAACGGGGCGGGTTGTCGGAAAACCCTGGTTGGTGGGATGGCCCCCTCTCCCAAATACTGTGACACCCCCCTTTTTTCAGATGGGAACCGGTTTATGAACAAGGTTGGCTCCACCCGTGAACGGTACCGCACCGGGATTTTCGGTTTTGTTGTTTTGACCGCAGTGCTGTTTTCAAGGCCCGCCCCGGAGGGGATTGCCCTGGGCACCATGTTGGTGTTGCTCGGGTTGGTGATTCGGACCTGGTCGGTAGGCTACGAGGATCGGGGCAATCACCTGTGCACCCTGGGCCCCTATTCCATGACCCGTCATCCGGTGGTGGTGGGCAACATCGCCCTGACGCTCGGGGTGGCCATTGCGACCTCGACTTGGTATATGGCCCTTGGTGTGCTGCTTGCCGGTGGATGGGTCTATCGGCAAATGGTCGCCACCCGAGAGGCCGAGCTGAAGGAACGGTTCGGGGCCGCTTATGACCGCTGGGCGGAGGAGACCCCTCTGCTGTGGCCCAGTGTGGCTAACTTGACCTTGGCCCGAGGCACCTTTTCTTGGAAGCGGATCTTTGCCCGGGAGGAGTGGCTGGTCTGGGTGGGGATGCTGGGGCTGATCGTCGTCCTTTGGTGGATCTTCTTTTTGCAGGCCAGCGGTCGGTGGTGGTTTTGAGCGATTCGGCGCCCGCTTGGTTGATCGCCCGTCCCGACAAGATCGGCGACTTGATGTGCGCCACCCCGGTCTTCCGGGCCATTCGGGCGCAGCGCCCCGAGGTGCACATCGCAGCCCTGGTCAGCGATTACGCCGCCCCGGTGTTGCAAGGCAGCCCCTTTGTCGATGAGGTGATCGCAGTGCCGAGGGGGGGGGGCTTCGGCTGGCAGGCCATCGGCGAATTGTCCGCCCGTTTGCGCGGGAGGTTCGAGGTGGCGGTCAGCCTTTATGCCACCCCACCGCTTTCGGCGGCGCTGTGGCGGGCCGCGATCCCCGAACGAATCGCCCCGGCCAGTCGCTGGGTGCAGGTGTTCTACAACCAAACGGTGACGCAGCGCCGTTCCCGCTCCGACCGCCATGAGGCGGTTTACAACCTGGAGCTGTTCGCCCCGGTGGGGATCGAGACACCCGCAGCGATTCGGGGCGACCTCTGGGTGAGCGAAGCCGAGCGGGTCGAGGGGGCGGCGTTGTTGCATGGGGCGGGCAGCCGCCCTGGTGCGGTGGGGATTTTGCCCGCCATGGGGGGCTCGGCTGCCGCTTGGCCCGAGGAGCGCTACGTGGCGCTGGCGTGCGCCTTGCTCAAACGGGGTCTCCCGGCGGTGGTGATTGCCGATCCGGCCCAGATCGAGGCGGTGAAGGGGCGGTTTGGATCCGAAACGCCGGTGGTTGCCGCCCCCGATCTTCGCCGCCTTGGTGGCGTACTCGCCAACCTGAGAACCCTGGTGGGGGGCTCGACCGGGCCGCTGCATATGGCGGCGGGGGCGGGGACCGCCGTGGTTGGCCTCTACCCGAGCTTCCCCCCCAGTCAGACCGCGACTCGCTGGGGCCCTTTGGGGGAGGGGCACTGCGTATTGTCCCCTGCGGTTGGGGAGGGGATGGAAACCATCGGGGTCGAGGCGGTTGTGGCCGCTGTGGAGGCAATGCCATGAGCAAGATGCCGATTTCGGTGGCGATTATCGCCATGAACGAAGAGGAGAAAATCGACGAATGTCTCGCCTCGGTCGCTTGGGCTGAGGAGATCGTCGTTGTCGATTCAGGTTCGACCGACCGCACCTTAGAAATCGCCCGTACCTATACCGACCGGGTGGTCCACCGCGATTGGAGCGGTCACATCGACCAGAAGAACTACGCGCTATCACTGTGCAGCCACGACTGGGTGCTGTCGTTGGATGCCGACGAACGGGTTGGCCCCGAACTGCGCGAGGCGTTGCTACAGCTGCGCGAGCAGGGTCCCGGCGATTTTCAAGGGTTCGAATTCAACCGCGTCACCTGGTACCTGACCCGCTGGATCCGCCATGGGGAGTGGTATCCCGACCCGAAATTACGTCTGGTGCGTCAAGATGTGGCCCGGTGGGAGGGGACCAATCCCCACGACCGCCTCGTGGTCGAGGGAAAGGTCGGGCGGCTTGAGGGAGACCTGTACCACCAGTCGTTTTCCAACATCGAGGAACATCTCGATACGATTCAGAGTTTTTCGTCGATCGCGGCGCGTGAGGCGATTGCCCGGGGTCGGGATGCCACCGTTTTTACCATGCTGGGGCACGGCCTGTTCGCGGTGTTTCGGTATTACGTGTTGCAGCAGGGATTTCGGGACGGCATCCCCGGCGTCATCATCGCGGTGCTGTCGGGCTGCGCCGCGTTTACCAAATATGCCAAAATTTGGGCCTATCGGCGGGCATCCCAAGGGGTGATGCCCCAAGAAAAGGGCGGTTCGGGAGTCGAGCAGTGAAAATCTTGCAGGTCTGCCCCAGCCCCGCTTGGGGGGGGCTGGAACATTACCCCATGCGGGTGTTAACCCCGGCGCTCAAGGGGCGGGGGCATGAGGTCCACTGGTTGGTTCGTCCCGGCACCCCCCTTGAAGGGGCAGCCAGCGATCAGGGCGAAACCACCTTCTTGCTCCCCTCGGGCTATGCCAACTATTCCCCCGCCAACATCAAAATGGTGCGCAGGCTGTGCCGCGAACACCGCTACGACATGGTGGTGGTTCATCGCCCCAAAGATGTCTACCTGCTCTCTGCGGTCGAGGGTGGGCAGCGGGTGCTGTTCAGACACATGAACCCCGGCACCAAGGATCGACGCACCCTGTTCCATCGCTGGGTGTATCGCTTTGTCGACCGGATGCTCTGCACCACGCAGTTGATGAAAACCATGACCGTGGCCACCTACCCCATCGCGGCCGAAAGGGTCGAGGTGGTCCCCTATGGGGTCGATCCCCTCCGTTTTCAGGTCGATCCCCAAGCCATCGCCCGGGTGAGAAACGACTGGGGGGTGGACGAGGGGCAGCCGGTCGCCGGGATCATCGGTCGTCTCGATCCCCAAAAAGGGCAGGATGTGTTTGTCGCCGCCGCCGCCCAGGTTTTGCAGCAGCTCCCCGAGGCCCGCTTTGTCATCGTGGGGGAGGAGACCAAAGGGGAGGAGGGTTTCGGCGCTCAGGTCCATCGTCAGGTCGCGTCGCTCGGCTTGCAGGATCGCATCCTGTTTCGCCCCTTCGCCCGCGATGTCGCGCCGCTGATGGCGGCCCTCGATGTTTTCGTCTTGGCGACCCACTGCGAGACCTTTGGCATTGTGCTCATCGAGGCGATGGCGGCGGGGACGGCGGTGGTCGCCACCGATTGCGGCGGCCCCCCCGAGGTGCTCGGCGATGCCGGGGTGCTGGTCCCCCCCCAAGATGTTCGGGCGCTGGCCGATGCTTTGATGAATCTGCTTGCCGACCCGGTAGGGCGCCAAAATCTGGCCCTGCGGGGAAGGGGGCGGGCCCATGAACGTTTTGCATTAGAGCGCACCGTCGACTTGTTTCTTTCGACCTCGGGGGATTGCTGAGCATGAACGGTTTGGCCACCTCGATGGCGATTCCTGAGGGGGTCTCCCCTAAATTAATCCGCTGGGCAGGGGTTGCGGCTGTTTGCCTGGGGGTCGCGATGCCCATTGGGATCGCCCCCATCAGCTGGGCGGGGGTTCCCCTGACGTTGATGATGATCGCCCTGTGGCGCCGCGGGGTGCACCCCGCCCCTTTCTGGCCCAAAGCCTGGGCGGGGTTTGTCGGGGCGGCTGTGGTGGTGTTTGTGTTCGCCTCGAACTGGAAGCAGGGGTGGAACCCTTTCCACGGGTTCGGATTTTTGGTCTATGCCTATGCCCTGTGGACCTTGCTGAATGTCGCCCCCGAGTGGGGTGAGCGCACCGCCAAGGGGTTCGTCTATTCCTGTACGGCGGTGGCCGTGTTGGTTGTGGTCCAGGCGATGGGGCTGCTCGATTTCATTGCCGGGTGGTTGTGGGGGGAGGGGAGTGGTCGGGCTGGGCTGTTCACCAATCCTATTTTGACCGCCGAGCTGTTGTTGCTGGCCCTGATTACGGGGTGGTTTAACCGTCAGAATAAACGGTGGTGGTTGATCAATCTGGCACTGTTGGCCGGAATCGTAGCGACCGGTACCCGTGGCGTTTGGGTGGCAACCTTGGTGGTGTTGCCTATTTTAGCCACGACATATTGGCGTGGTTGGCGAGCTTGGGCGGGGAGCGCAGCGTTGCTGGCAATGTTTGCCGGGATGGTGGCTGTGAGCCCCATGGGGCAAGAGCGCATTTCGCTGATGCTGGCCGAGTTGCAGGAGGATCAAAGCATCAACCGCCAGAGGATGATGGAGGATGGGGTCGACAACAGTTCGATGACCCGGATTTACCTTTGGCAGGGCGCGTGGATCCTATGGAAGGAGCACCCCCTGCTTGGAGTTGGTTTTGGTGCTTTCCCCGAGAAGGTGCAGGCCTTGTCGGATCGAGGCGAGATCGGCCCCATCCTGGTTAATGTCCATGCCCACAATGTGGTACTGCATTGGTTGGCAGCTCAGGGTGCAGTAGGGGCTCTGGCTCTACTCTTTCTCTTCGCTCAACCCTGGTTGGCGGCCCCCTCCTGGCGCCATCCCGGCACGCCATGGACCCAAGCCCGGCTGGTGATGTTGGCAACCCTGATGACCGGGATGACCGAGGTCAACCTGGGTTGGGATGCCATGATGACCGCTTTTAGTGTCTGTCTGGTGTTGGCCATGGCCCCCCCGATGGGCTCGAAAACGTAGCCACAGTTTCCGGCACGCTGGTTCAACCCTTTTTGCGATTGTGTAGGTACCTCATGAGTCGACAACCCGCCATTTTGGTCTTCGGCGATCTGATGTTGGACGAATTTATCCGGGGCCGGGTGCGCCGGATCTCCCCCGAGGCGCCGGTCCCCGTGCTTGAGGTCGAGGAGGAACATTGGGTTCTGGGCGGTGCGGGCAACGTGGTCAACAATTTGGTTGCCCTGGGGGCCAAGGTGGGGGTGGTTGGGGTGGTCGGCGACGACACCTTCGGTCGTCTGCTCAACGAAACCCTTGAAGAAAAAGGGGTCGACACCCGTGGACTGGTGGTCGATCTCACCCGCCCCACCATCCGCAAAACCCGGGTGATCGCCCATCACCAGCAGGTGGTGCGGGTCGACCGCGAATCCAAAGCGCCGCTCAGCGATCGGGTACGGGGCGATTTGGTCGAGCAGCTCACCGCCATGGCCGACGGCTGGGATGCGGTGATCGTTTCCGATTACGGCAAAGGGGTGATCGAAAAACAGAGTCTGCCCGCCATCATCGCTGCCTTCCGCGCTCAGGGGGCCATCGTCGCCATCGATCCCAAGCCGCAAAACATGGCTGCCTACCTCGGGGCGACCTTCCTGACCCCCAACCATTTTGAGGCGGGGCAGATGGCGGGGGTCGAGATGGAAAACGACGCCGAGGTCGAGCAACAGGGGATGGCGCTGCGGAAGACCCTTCAATGCGACGATCTGCTCATCACCCGTGGCGAACGGGGTATGAGCCTGCTGCTGGACGACGGCATCCACCACCTGCCCACCGTGGCGCAAGAGGTCTTCGATGTCACCGGCGCCGGCGATACGGTGATCTCGGTGATGACCTACTTCTTGGCCCAAGGAAAATCCCCCCTTGAGGCGGCGCGGCTGGCCAACATTGCGGGCGGCATCGTGGTCGGCAAACTCGGCACCGCTACCGTGACGGTCGACGAAATCATGGCCCACGAAAGCGCCTCTTAAACGTGCCATCCCCCGAGTTACAACCGATTCTGAGCACCGGCAGCGGCAATCTGTTGACCTGGATCCACCGTTTGCGCTTTCGCCGCGCCTTTACGGGGGTGCGGGCGACCCAAGGGCCAGGCGACGTAAGCCGCTTCGTGCAGCAGAGTCCGGGGCCAGTGTTGCTGGCAGGTGGGGATGGATCGCTACGCGAGGCGTTGACCGCCGCCCGCCCCGACCAACCGGTTGCGTTTTTTCCCGCCGGTACCGCTTCGGTCGCCCGTTGGGATCTCGGTTATGGCCGCACCGTGAGCGGCTGGCGCCACTGGCGCACCCGACCGATGCACCTGGGCTGGATCGAGCAGGGGGGGCAGGTGTGCGACGGATTCGTGATGATGCTCTCCGCTGGTCCCGACGCCGCCGCCGTGGCGGGAGTCTCTAAAAACCTCAAGCGCTGGTCGGGACCGTTGGCCTATTTGACGGCGATGATTCGGGCGCTGCTGGCCCCCATGGGGGCGATCCGGGTGATCCTTCCCGATGGGGAGGAGCGGATGACCCCCCAAGTGATCGTTCAGAAAATCGCCCATTACGGCGGCCCCTTTCCGGTGGCGCCGGGTCGCAGCTCGGCGGGGATTGGATTTGCGGTGTTGGTATGGCGGGGCAGGGGGGCGTGGTCGGTGTTGCTGGGATTCATCGCCCTGTTTTTGCGCCTGCCCTTTTGGCGCCATTGGGTGGAGCGGATCGACACCGACGGGCCGGTACGGCTTGAAGCGGTTGCCGGAGCGGTGGCCGTGCAGATCGACGGCGATCCTGCCCCGCCCCTGCCTTTGACGGTGGTGGATGGTCCGCCCCGCACCCTGGCTTACCCGGTGGGGGGGGCATGAAAGACAACAACTGCAACGCCGATGTTTTGGTGGTTCTTCCGGCGCGGCGCCGCTCCACCCGCCTGCCCGACAAACCGCTGCTCGACATCCACGGTCAACCGATGATTGTCCATACTTGGCGGCGCGCCATGGCAGCCCAGGTGGGGGCGGTGGTGGTGGCGACCGACGATCCCGACATTGCCGCAGCGGTTCGGGCGGTGGGGGGGGAGGCGGTGATGACCCGGGCCGATCACGTCAGTGGCTCCGACCGGGTCGCCGAGGTGGCGCGGGGGCGATCCGAAAGCTGGATTGTGAATTTGCAGGGTGATGAACCTTTGTTCGATCCGGCAATCTTGGGGCGGGTCCTCGAACCGTTGCGGGCCGACGCCGCGTTGGGCATGGCGACCCTGGCCCACCCTCTGCACGAGTGGTCCGACATCGTTAATCCCAATGTGGTGAAGGTGGTCTGTTCGGCGCTGGGACGCGCTCTGTATTTCAGCCGGGCGCCGATCCCCTTCGACCGAGACAGCTGGGGTCACCACCTGCCTCGACGCGACGAACCGGTTTCGGATTTTCCCCCGATGCTTCGCCATATTGGCGTTTACGCGTATCGTCGGGATTTCCTGCTCGAATGGACCACCTGGCCCGAGGGGCGGTTGGAACGGCTGGAGCGGCTGGAGCAGCTGCGGGTATTGGAAGCGGGGCACCCCATCGGGGTAGCCGTGGTCGACCATGGCCCCGTCGGGGTCGACACCTGGGACGACCTGGAACGTGTGCGCCAATTGTTGGCGCGAGAGGGGGGGCTTTGATCGAGAACGAAGATCGTGTGGTCGACGCAGCCCGTCAGGGTAATGCCAAAGCCTTCGAGTTGCTGGTGATAACCTATCAGGGGCGGATTCGCGCCCTGCTGTCGCGCTGGGTGCGCAACGCCGCCGAGGTCGACGAGCTGTCGCAAGAGGTCTTCTTGCGCGCCTATCGGGGGCTACCCAACTTCCGGGGCGATTCGAGCTTTTTTACCTGGATCTACCGCATCGCCATCAATCTGGCCAAGAACCACCTGCAAACCCAGAAGCGGCGTCCGCAGATTGCCGATGTCGAAATCGCCGACGCCGAGCAATTCGATTTTGCCCCCGACCTGCGCACCAACGAAACCCCGGAGCGGACCCATCTGCGTCGGGAGCTTTTGGATCAGCTCGAAGAGGCGGTCGAGGCGCTGCCCGAGGTGCTGCGTCGGGCGGTGGAGCTGCGCGAGCTCGACGGCAAGAGTTACGAGGAGATCGCCGAGATCCTCGATTGCCCCATCGGGACGGTGCGTTCCCGACTGTTCCGGGGACGGCAAGAGATCGAGCGGCGCATGCGCCCCTATCTGCAAAAAGGGCAGGCGGGGGAGCGCGATGCCGATCTCAAACGGGGGCAGTACCGGCAGCAACATGGTCACCATGAGGATCAAGAGCATCGAGAACGGGCCGTCGAAGAGGTGCTCGACCATTCCTGAAAAAAAATACGGAATTTGATGCAACCTTTTCGCGGGGTGCCTCTCTATCGCTCCCAAGCAAGCCCCAGAGGGGCAAAAAAGTCAGTAAATAAAGGGTGTTTGAACACCCGAGGTCTTCAACGCAAGGGCGTGTATGCGCCTCAATCCACTGATCGAGGTGGGAGGGAAGAATGTCTGAATCACGTTTGATGTGCCGCGAGGATCTCGTTGCCGCCTGGGTCGATGGCGAGCTTGATCCCTTTGAGCTACGGGGCTTTCTGGAACACATCGAGGATTGTGCCCATTGCTGTGAGGCGATGGTCGAACAGCAGCAGGTTCGCGATCTCTTCCACCATCGCGCCGAGCAGGATCTGCCGGGCGGTATGCTGTCTTCCCGCCAATTTGTGGCGAGCGTCATGGGGGAGCTGCATCAAGCCGAAGAGGAACTCGAACTGAATGTTGTGGGAGAGCCCTCCACCCGCCAGGCGATGCGTCGCATGTGGACAGTCGCCGCCTCCCTGGTTGTCGTCGCCTCCGGGGTTTGGATGTGGCAGGGGCCTCAAGAAGAAACAGTCGCCAAACGCATCACCAACCAACCCTCTGCCACCCAGATGGCCCAGCAGCCCGCCCCCAGCCTGCAGCAAGATGTTCGCCCCGCCGCTTTCACCCAGCACGAACAAGATTCTCAGAACGATCCGCTCCATCGCATCACCCCCACCACCAGCCAGCGTGCCCCCGTTGTTTTCGAATCGATTCCCAATGCAGCCGGTCGCTGAACACAGGGCAGGATCCAGCGAAGTCGGGGTGGTTGTTGCGTTGGACGGCGACCATGCCCTGGTGGAGACCCGGCGCACCAGTAGTTGTGGTGGCTGCGCCGGTTCCTCGGCCTGCAGCAGCCTGAGTGGCCCCAAGGGGCAACGGGCGGTCACCATCCGGGCGCTTAACCTCACCAAGGCCAGGGTCGGCGAGCACGTCCAGGTGGTGTTGCCCGAGGGGGTAGTGTTCCAAGCCGCCTTGCGGGTGTATGGCTTTCCGGTGTTGGCCCTGATTCTGGGGGCGGCTGCGGGGGATGCCCTGGGTGGATTGTACGGCGCCTCAACCGCCAATCTGGTGGCGCTGCTGGGGGGGCTGACCGCCCTGATCGGCGGTTTTTTGATGGCGCGGCGTTGGGATCGTCAGGCCGCCCTCGACCCGCGCTATACCCCGGTCATCCGGCAAACGGTTCCCTACCAACCTTTGAATGGGGGCGAGCCCGCCATCGGCGGCATTCCGGTTTCGGCAAAATCCTCGTAAACCGATGAACGGTTTGTTCGTTCAAGCCCGTGATACCTTCCCTTCCATTCGTTCTTCCTTTCCAAGGAGCATGACGTGTCTGAGCATGATCGCTTGGCCGGTTGCCCACGCCCGTTTCGGGGGCTGATCGCCGCCCTGATCCTGGGGCTCGCCCCGCTGATTTCCTCCCCCGCCTTGGCCGATCCCGGTCGTCTCAACCTGCCCGACTTCTCGGGTTTTGTTGAAGAGGTTCGTCCGGCGGTGGTCAACATCCGCACCACCAGCACCGTCACCCGCAACATGCCACAGTTTCCCTTCGGCGATTTCTTCGCCCCCTTCTTGCAGCAGCGGCCCGGCACCCCCCGTCCGGCGCCGAAAACCTACAAAAGCCAAAGTTTGGGGACCGGTTTCATCATCTCCAGCGATGGTTACATCGTGACCAACAACCATGTGATCGATGATGCCGACGAGATCGTGGTCCGTTTGGCCGATGATCGGGAGTTTCCCGCCAAGGTGATCGGCCACGACGAGAAAACCGACGTGGCGCTGATTAAGGTCGAGGCGAGCGGATTGCCCCAGGCTACATTGGGCGATTCCGACAAGGTCAAGGTGGGGCAGTGGTGCCTGGCCATCGGCAACCCCTTCGGTTTTTCGTTCACCGTGACCGCCGGGATCGTCTCGGCGGTGGGGCGCGACATCGGTGAGGGGCCTTACGACAACTTCATTCAGACCGACGCGGCCATCAATCCCGGCAACTCGGGCGGCCCCCTGTTCGATACCGATGGCCGGGTGATCGGTATGAACACCGCCATCTATTCCCGTAGCGGCGGCTATCAGGGGATTGGATTTGCCATCCCGGTCAACATGGTCACCGAGGTGATCGACCAACTGCGCGATCACGGCAGCGTGGTGCGCGGTTACCTGGGGGTGAACATCCAGGAGGTGACCAAAGAGATGGCCGAGGCGATGGAGTTGCCCAGCGCCGAGGGGGCCCTGGTCGCCCAGGTGATGGAGGGGACCCCCGCCGCCAAGGCTGGGATTAAGGCGGGCGACGTGGTGGTGAGCTTCGAGGGCCATCCCATTAAGAGAAGCCGCGATCTGCCCCGGTTGGTGGCGACGGCCAGTCCCGGCAGCAAGTCGACCCTTGAGGTTATCCGCGACGGCAAGCGGGTGAAGTTGAAGATTGAGATCGGCACCCTACCCGAGGAGATGGCCCAATCGGGTGGTGGTGGGGGACATAGCGGCGATTCGGATCGCTTTGGTCTGCGGGTCGCTCCCATCACGACCGATCTGATGACCCAGTTTCATCTGCCCGCCGATGCCAAGGAGGGGGTACTGGTGGTTGATGTCAGCGACGGCAGCCCCGCCGCCGATGCCGGTCTTCAGCCGGGCGACCGGATTCTCAAGGTCGGCCCGAGCGCGATCGCCTCGGTGAAGGATTTGGTCAAGGTGCTCGCTGGGGCGGCCAGCGGCAAGGTGCTGCTACTGCGGGTGGCACGGGGTGAAAACAAACTCTTCCTGCCGGTGCGGGCGCCGTAACAGGGGATGGTTGAGCAAGTTAAAAAGGGCGGATCTTCGGATCCGCCCTTTTTTATGCCTCCGTGGGCCTGTGACTGCGCAGATAGGCCGAGGCCCCCGCCGCCGTAAGGATGCACCACACCGCGAACAAGGCGCCGGGCAGGGCGGTCTCGGGCTCGAAATGTTTCAAGGCCAGCGCCACCCCGAGCCCGGCGTTTTGCATCCCGATCTCGATGCTCAGGGTCATGCGGTAGGCCCGATCGAACTTGGCCATCCCCCCCGCCAGCCATCCCAAGCCGTAGCCCAGGGCGTTGACCGCCACCACCAGGACCAGGGTCAGCCCCCCGACATCGGCCAGTCGCGTGGCGTTGGCCGCCACCGCGTAGCCGCAGATCACGACGATGGCGATGGCCGCAATACCCGGCGCCCCCTGTTCGAAGTGGGGGCGCAGGTTGGGCAGCCAGCGCCCCAACCCCATTCCGACCAGCAGCGGCAAGAGCACCGTCCAGACAATCGTTTCGACCATCGGCCAGAAGGGGATGGGCAAAATCGCCCCCCCGAGCACCTCGACCAACCAGGGGGTGAGCAGCGGCGAGAGCAGGGTCGCCACCGTGGTCATGGCAATCGAGTAGGCGACCGCCCCCCCCGCCAGATAAACCAACACGTTGCTGGCCATCGCTCCCGGCGCGCAGCCGACGATAACGAACCCCAGCGCCAGAGCGGGCGAAAGCCCCGCCGCCAGGGCAATGCTCGCCCCCCCCAACCCCAGCAGCGGCATCACCCCGTATTGGGTCGCCACCCCCAGCGCAATCGACCCAGGCCGTTTGGCCGCCGCCTTGGCCTCCTCGGGGTGGAGGACCAAACCCAGGGCGAACATGGTGGCGGCAAACAGGGGTAAAAAGGCCTCTTTGAAGATCAAAAAGGCGGGGGGATAAAGAAAGGCGGCCAGGGCGGCCAATCCGGTGAGCAGGGCCAAATGCCGGGCGGCGAGGGGGAGCAATCCCATGGTTTTCCTCTTGGTTGCAAGGGGGGAGGGGGGCAGTATAGCCGGGCTTCCGACCTCAAACCGCCGAGAATCCCATGCACACCGCCCTCGATTACATCGCCCGCTTGCACCTGGAGCCCCATCCCGAAGGGGGGTGGTACCGGGAAAGCTACCGCAGCGACGGCTCGATACCCCACACCGCCTTGCCCGAGCGATATCAAGGCCCCCGCCCCTGGTCGACCCTGATCTACTTTTTGTTGGAGGGGCATCGGGTCTCTCGCCTGCACCGCATCCACTCCGACGAGTTGTGGCATTTCTATGCGGGCAGCCCGTTGACCGTGCACATCATCGACAGCAATGGGGAATACCGACCGATGCGACTTGGGGGGGCGGGTCATCCCGATCCCTTCCACGGGGTGGTTTCGGCGGGGGCTTGGTTCGGTGCCACCTGCGACGATCCCGAGGGGTTCAGCTTGGTGGGATGTACCGTGGCGCCGGGATTTCACTTCGACGATTTCGAATTGGGGAGGCGGAGCGATCTGCTGGCCTGTTTTCCCCAACATTGCGACCTCATCGAACGGTTGACCCCGCCATGAGCAACCTGCTGCACGATCTCCCCGATGCCCGACAGGAGGAGATATTCGAGCCGTTGTGGCAACGCCCAGGCCTGAAGGTGGAACGGATCGTCACCCAGGGTCAGAGCTCCCCCGAGGGGTTTTGGTACCAGCAGGATTGGGAGGAATGGGTTTTGGTGGTGCAGGGGGCGGCGGAGCTGGAATTCGAGGGGGGTGATCGAGTGCAGCTTGAACGGGGCGGCTATCACCTGATCCCGGCGGGAGTCAGACATCGGGTCGCCTGGAGTGAACCCAAGCAGGTTACGGTTTGGCTGGCCATTCATGCACAGGCGGAGCAGCGGACGCTATGAAACGATATTTTTGGGCCGTGTTGGCGAACCTCTTGGGCGTGTGGGCATTGGCCGGATGCCAGGTGGCGGTGACCAATGGCAATAGCGGGGGGGGCGGTAGTCCTATCCCTTTTACCACCCTTACCACGGTTCCCACCGTAACCAACCACCGCCTGGAGGTCATCCGAGACATCACGACGTGGCAGCAACTATGGACGACCTACGCTCCGGGATTGACCCCGCCCACGGTCGATTTCACCCAACAAACGGTGATTGCCGCCTTTCGCGGCGATAGCCCCAATCCCGGTTACAACATCGTTATCGAGTCGGTGGACGATCTGGGGACAACCTCGACCGGTCGCAGCCAACTCCAGGTGACGGTTGGACTCATCCAACCGCAACAGGGGCAGGTCTATGCCCAGGTCATCACCGATCCTGCGCATGTGGTGGTCATCAACCGGGTGAGCCAAGAGGTGACCTTCGTCGAGGCGGTGCGTTAACCAGGGTGAGGAATCGGCCTGGGTAGCCGCCCCGGCTTAGAAATCCGCAGCCGTTTGTCGACCTTGTAGACCCCGAAAACCACCTCGATGGCCTGGGTGTCGACCCCGAATTCCCCCGCAAGAAACCGCACCAGATGGGCGGTTGCCCGTCCGCGGATGGGACGTTCGGCCACGAAGATCTCCAGCTGTGCCCCAATTACCTGGCCGATCCGAGTCTCTTTGGCATTGGGCCGCCCCAGAATGTTGAGGACGAGGGTTTCCCCCTCCCACCAACAAAAGGGCTCCCGTGGTCGTTTGAGATCGAGCATTAAGGGGTTACCGCTATGTGCATGATCCAGCGGCGCTCCTCGCCTGGAGCAACGAGCGCCACCCCCGGTTTATCGGCAAAGTCACCTGCAAACCCCACCGTATCGGCATGCCCCTGCCACGGCTCCAAACAGACGAAGTGCGCCCCCGGTTTGCTCCAGATCCCCAGCATGGGGAAGTCGTCGAAGGTGACCGCAACCTGCGCCCCGTTCGGGGATACCAGCGCGACCTTGCGGCTGGCGAGCTGTGTCCAGATCAGGGCGTCGTCTGCGAAGAGGTCGTCGCTCAGAGGCAGGCGGTCATCCTGCACCGGTGTGGGCAGCGCGGTGGGATTGAGCAGACCGCCGCTCAGGCGGTGGATCGGACCCGGCTCGTGTTGCCCAAAAACCACAACGTGATCGGATCGTGCTCCGCCGTCGGGCAGTGGCCAGGCAAAAGCGGGATGCCCCCCCAGCGAGACCGGCAGTGGTTCAGTGCCGGGATTGCATACCGAATAGCCCACCTGAAGCCGCCCCCCCTCAAGCCGGTAGGCGACCTCCAGCTCGAAGGCAAAGGGGTAGCGGGCGCGGGTTTCCTGTGAATCGCACAACCGCAATCGGACGAAATCGTCCCCGGTCTCCATCACCTCGAAGGTGCCGTCGCGGGCAAACCCGTGTTGTTTCATGGGGTAGGTTTGCCCGCCGTGGCGCAGCAGGTCGCCGTTCAGACGACCGACCATGGGGAAGAGATTCGGGGCGTGGCGGGGCCAGATGGCGGGGTCGGCCTGCCACAGGTATTCCCGCCCCTGGGGGTCGCGCAGCGAGGCGAGCTCGGCGCCGAAGGGGGCGATGCAGGCGGTAAAGCCGTGGGAGGTCAGTTCGATAGGGGGCATGGTCTGCTCTTGAGGGGGACGGTGGATGGGGTCTTTTTGTGCCCCCTTACTGTATCACCGGTGGTTTTGGCGGGTGGAAAAACGCGGCCCACTCACCCGCACCACCCGATTCACCGACCGCCCCCACCGCTGCGTGCCTGTGCCACCGCCTCCCGTACGATGAAATGTAAATCCTCTTTCGACACATCGACCGGTGAGCCGAGTTTACGCAGCGCAACGTCGAGGTCTTCATCGCGCACCAGGTCGGGGCGGGGGAGGGGGTGGGGCCAAGATGGGGGTGGCTGCGGTGCAGCACCCAACGGTTGAGCACCAGCCCAAGCAGGGCGAGTAACGCGACGTTGATCCCCACCGGCAGCAACAAGACATCCCAACCGATCCCATGTTCGTGTCCCGCCAGTACCGCGATCAGGGCGGCGGCCCCTCCGGGGGGATGCAGGGAGCCGGTCAGTTGCATGGCGACCATCGCCAGGCCGGTGGCGAGCGCCAGGGCAAGGGGAAGATGGGGGACATACTGGACGCAAACGATGCCGACGGCGGTGGAGATCAAGGTGCCGCCGACCACAGGCCAGGGCTGGGAAAGGGGGCTGAAGGGGATAGCGAAGATCAATAGCGCCGAGGCCCCCATCGAGGCGGTCATGATCGGGGTGACTTCGGGGGGGAGCAGCCAAAGGCAGGCCTCAGCCACCACCGCAATGGCGACCAGCGCGGCCAAAGCCGAACGGATCGCCTCCCGGTTCATCTCCCGATGGCTTCTAGGAGTCTGTCGGACTTGAGATTGTCCTACTGCGCCGGCGGGTAATCGGTCCAAATTTCCCCGGTTTTTCGTCACATAGCCACCACTATGATCCTCAAAACCGTGAAAATTTGGCCTCGATTCCCCACTCGGCTCGCTACGGACGCTCAAGTCCGACAGGCTCCTAGGGGAAAGGCCCCCAACGAGGGGGGTAGGCCGAGCAGGTGTTGGATCGAGGCCGGTTCGGTCACCACATCGGCCAGGGTGTGGCGTTCGAGCACCCCGAGGAAGGCATTTTGGGCGTCCAGGAGTACCCCCTTGAGGGTGCAATGGTGCAGCAGGGGGCAGTGGGGTTTGGCACAATCGATGGGGTCCAAGGTGACCTCGACCTGCCGCACCACCTGCCCGATGTTGATCTCTTCCGGCGCCATCCCCAGCGCGATTCCCCCCCCTTTGCCCCGTGAGGTGTTCAGGTAGCCAAGTTTGCCCAGCTGCTGGACCACCTTGATGAGGTTGTTGCGGCTGATGTCGAAGTGTTCGGCGATCTCATTGATGGTGGTCGTCGAGCCATCGGTGGGACGCAGCGCCATGTAAATCAACACACGCAGCGCGTAGTCGGTGTATCGGGTCAATTGCATGGGGTTCTCCTCGCGGGAATTGATGCATTTCACCGGCATGATATGCCCTAGCAACGATAAAGGGTCATGAACTCTTGTTCATCTCGATCCTCCGGTTCAATCGATTCTCACAGGCGCCCAAAGGCGTCGGCCAGAATGTCCTTCGAGGAGGCGCCGGCCAAAAACGTCTGTTTACGCAGCAGTTGCACCATGTCGGGTGCGCCGCACAAATAGGCCCGCCACCCCTTGAGGTTGGGAAACGCCTCTTTGATCAAGAGGTCCAGCGCCCCCTCGACCGCCCGCCCCACTTCAAGCCCCGCAACATCGAGGGCGCAGGGGTGGTAGTTGAAGTTGGGGTGCTGCGCCGCCAAGGCTTCGAGCTCTTCCATCAGGTAGAGCCCCTGGGCATCCCGCCCCCCGTGGAAGAGATGGATGATCCCACGGTGTTCCTGGCGCAGTGCCTCGCGGGCGATTCCGTAAAGCGGCGCCAACCCCGTGCCGGTGCCTGCCAGCAGCAGCGGTTGATCCTGATCCCCCGGCAGGTAGTAGCACTCCCCTTCCGGCCCTTGCAGCTCGACGTAGTCCCCCTCCCGCAATTGGTCGTGAATCCAGTTGCTCATCACCCCGCCGGGGATCCGCCCGACGTGGAGGATCAACGCCTCTTCGATCCCCGGCACGCTGGCCAGCGAATAGCTGCGTCCCAGGTTGGCGTCGCGCCACAGGTTGACGAACTGTCCCGGTTGGTAGGCAAAGGGGGATTCGGGTTGCAGCCGGATTTCGACGATGCGCTCGGTGAGCGCCCGTTGGCCGGTGACCACGGCGGGGATGCGGGTCTGGGTGGTGGAGGGGAGCGCGACCGTCAGTTCGCCGGTGGGGTAGCAACTACAGGCCAGCAGGTAGCCCTGTTCCCGCTTGGCGGGGGAAAGGGTCCGCTGCGCCGCCTCGGGGATCGCGCCCTCGACCCCCTTCATCAGGCAGGTTTGGCAGACGCCGGAACGGCAGCCGTGGGGAATGGTGTGCCCTTGGGCAAGCAGGCCGTCGAGAAGGGAGATGCCTTCGGGAAGATCGACGCTGTCGCCATCAAAATGGATCTTGGGCATGGGGGCTCCGGAAGATCGATCTTGGGTTGAAATAAAAACGGCGCGGGAGTTGCCCCTCCGCGCCGCTTCGTGGTGCCACAAACCAGCCTTAGCGGCTCAGGACATCGTCCCGGACCGATTCGGCGATGGCGGCGACCTGAGCGATGTCCTCATCGGGCACGCCCAGCTCTTTTAAGGTGCCGCCCAGGTGCTCGATCACGACATCGACGTGGAGGTCGTTCATGCCCTGCTCCACCAGGTGAGCGTGACCCTCACGCATGTCCTTGCCGGTGTAATTGTTGGGGCCGCCGAAGACCATGGTCAAAAACGCCTTCTGCTTAGCCGCTTGGCGATCCATGTCGACCGAATCGAAGAAGCGGGCGACCCGGTCGTCGGCCAGCATCTTGCGGTAGAAAATGTCGACTGCGGCATTCACAGCCGCTTCACCACCAAGGCGTTCGTACAAAGTGGACATGGGGTTTCCTCCAGTTGGAAAAAGGATTGAGGTGCAACGTGGGGAGAGCCTAAAAGAAGTTTGTTTGAGGATGCAACTTAAATTTCAGCATTAGAACTCTTGAATATCTGAGTGGGTCGCGGGCGCCTCAACGTTCGTCAGCTGGAACGTCGCGGCAGAGGTATTGGGGTGGGGGGAAGCAGGTTCAGGCCACATGTAGGGGGCCGGTTTGAAGGGCTCATACAGGGGACATATCCAAGCATCTCCATCTCGAACGCCCCCTTTCCACCGCAAACCGACGCCCCTACAAAAACCTGGGGGGCCTCCCCGCCCCTTCGGCAACCTCCTCACCCCACCCGCGCCAGCGCCTCCAGGCGGCACATCGCCACCGTGATGATCCCCTGTTCGTCGGCGGGAAAGTCGCGGCAGTAGTGATCGATCACCCCTCCCACAAAATCCTCCACCTGCCCGGTGGGGATCCGCGAGACCCAGGGGAGCCAGGTGGTGCGGATCCACCCGGCAAGTCCGGCGCGGTCGTGGCGCATCGCTTTGGGCACAAGCGCAACCGATTCAGGAATCCAGCCGCACTGTTCCAACAAAGCGCGGTAGGGCCCGGCCTCGGGAAAGGTGTAGGCGAACGAGAAATCGTCGAAATAGCCGCGCCAGCGCGGCGCACGCCGCTTCGCCTCGATGGCCTGCACCATCGCCGCCGCATTGCCGTGCCCCCCGAACGAAAAGAGCAGGCGTCCCCCGGGTGCCATGCGGGGATGCAAGGCGGTGAGCATCGCCCGGTGGTCGGGGACCCAGTGCAAGGCTGCGTTCGAAAAGGCCCAATCGAAGGGGCCGGGGGTCGGCAAGATCTGGGCGTCCCCCTGGATGAAGCTCAGATTGGGGGCGGTGTGGCTGGCGCGGGCGAGCGCCACCATGGCGGGGGAGGCGTCCATCCCCACGACCACCCCTTGCGGGACTTGGGCGGCGAGCTGGGCGGTGATGGCGCCGTTGCCGCAGCCGATGTCGAGGATGCGCTCGTCCCCCCGAAGGGCGAGGCGTGGCAACACCGAGGCGGCCCACCCGGCTTGGGCGGTGGCGTTGGCGGCGTAGTCTTGGGCGTTCCAGTTGAAGGTCGTCATGGTGATTTTCTCTGGGTGTTTATAGGTCTTATAGGTTCTATAAGTCTTGTAGGTCCTAAGTTTTTTAAAGCTTCAAGCGCCGATGCCGCGCAAGGTCGCCTGCAAGGTCGCCGCCACCGGATCGCGCCCCAGCGCCACCCCATAGCGGGTGTGCTCGCCCAGCCGCACCGCCACATAAACCGCCGCCTGGGCGTCGGTTCGGGTTGGATGGTCGAAGGCGTGCTGGGCGTAGTCGGCGATTTCGACCGCCATCCCCAAGCCCCCGTGCAGCGCCGCCGTAAAGGCCTCCAGCGGCCCCGCCCCTTCGCCGGTGCAGGTGAGGGTGAGTCCGTCCCGCTCGATGGTGGCGCTGATGCGGCCGTGGTCGAAGTGGTGGTCGAGCAGCTGCCAGCCCATCACGCTCAAGTAGTGATCCCGAAACAGATCCCCCAACCGCTGAGGGTCGATCTCTCCTCCGTGCCGGTCGGCCTGCCCCTGCACGATGGCCGAAAAATCGACCTGCAACCCCCTGGGCAGTTGAAAGCCATGCACCGTCTCCATGACATGGGCGATCCCCCCCTTGCCCGACTGGCCGTTGATCCGGACCAGATCCTCGAACCCCCTTCCGACATCGCGGGGATCAAGGGGCAAGTAGGGAACCTCCCAGGCTTCACCATCCCGCCGCGCCGCCAGCCCTTTGCGAATGGCATCCTGATGCGAGCCCGAAAAGGCGGTGAAGACCAAGCCTCCCGCATAGGGGTGGCGGGGGTGGACCTGCATCCCGGTGCACCCCTCGTAGGTGCGGGCGACCGCGTCGATGGCCGAGAAATCGAGCCCGGTGTCGATCCCCTGGGTGTGCAGGTTCATGGCCAGCGTGACCAAGTCGAGGTTGCCGGTCCGCTCCCCGTTGCCGAAGAGGGTCCCCTCGACCCGATGGGCCCCCGCCAAGAGTCCCAACTCCGCCGCCGCCGCTGCCCCCCCGCGATCGTTGTGGGGGTGCAGGCTGACGCTAACTCCCCGCTCAGGGGTCAGTCCGTGGTCGGAAAGACGGCGCACCATCCACTCGATGCGGTCGGCGAAGCGGTGGGGGGGCTCGACCTCGACGGTGGCGGGCAGATTGAGGATGCAGGGGCGCTCTCGGCTCGGCTGCCACGCCGCCATCACCGCCTGGCTGATCGCCAAGGCGAATTCAGGCTCGGTGGCGGTGAAGCTCTCGGGTGAATACTCGAAAACCCACCGGGTTTCGGGCTGAGCGGCAGCACATTCGGCCACCACCTGCGCCGCCTCCACCGCCAAGTCGATCACCTGACCCTGGGATTTACCAAAGACCACCCGCCGCTGCACCGGCGAGGTCGAGTTGTAGAGGTGCACAATCGCCCGAGGCGCCCCCTTGAGGGCGGCAAAGGTGCAGCGGATGTGGGGTTCCCGGGCCGGGGTGAGTACCTGAATGGCGACGTCATCAGGGATCGCACCCAGCTCAATCAGGGCGCGGACGAAGTCGAATTCGACCTGGCTGGCCGAGGGGAATCCGACCTCGATTTGCTTAAAACCGATGGCGACGAGCTGCTCGAAAAGCCGTTTTTTGCGCGGAGCATCCATCGGGTCGATGAGCGCTTGGTTGCCGTCGCGCAAATCGACGGCGCACCAGACCGGGGGTTGGGTGAGGGTCGCCTCGGGCCAGGTGCGGTCGGTGAGGATCACGCCGGGGGAGGGACGGTATTTGCCGGGGATAAAAAATGAAGACATGGGATGCCTCGAATTTGAAAAAGGTGGAAGCCCCCTCCTTAAGGGGAGGAAAGGCATCGCCAGGGGACCGGGCTCCTACCGCTGAGACGAACGGTCGCAGCAGGTGTAGGAGCTCGGTCTCCGGGCGATTCGAAGGCAAGGTCCACCGTGATGATCGGCCTTAAGAGGGGCCAAACGCAGCGGACGAAAACGGGCCGACGAATCGTTGGAAAAGGGGATCAAGCGTGGCGTACCGCTACGGCCTCCGCCCGGCCACGCAGGGGGAAACCCCTTACGGACGGCGACCGCTGGGCAGTCGTAGGGACAGCAGTAGGGGGGGTAGAGCGGACGAATCCTGGGCGCTGCCGTAGATCGGCATTGCAGGGGTGAAGCTCAAGATGTGGAAGGAGGTGTCTTGCATGACCAGCCCCGGTGGGGATCCCCTTGTTCAGGGGTACAACGACTCAAGGACAAACCGGCCCCCTCTTCGCGGAAGGGGAAACTTCAGCGCGGCAGTAGGCCTAACAGTCGTTGGGTGGGCTGGGTGTTCATAGGGCGCGGATGGTGGGCAAAGTGGGGGGCAGGGTCAAGGGATGCTTGTTTCTCTTGCCATTGAATGGGGTAATGGCGGAGTCGATGTCGACAACCTCATGGCGAAGGAACAAGGAGCTCAATGATGTGGATCGTTCTGGTCGTGGTCGTGGTCGTGGTCGTGGTCGTGGTCGTGGTCGTGGTGCTGATCGTCGTAGCGGTGTTGGTATCGTCCAAAACCAAAGCCATCGGGGGTCAGGGTGCGCCCCCTCCCTACGAACGTAAAGATGAACCCCTGTTCACCACCGCCGAACGCTCCTTTTTGGGGGTCTTGGACGAAGTGGTGGCAGGGCGGGCCAGGGTGTTCGGCAAGATCCGTGTGGCCGACGTATTGACCACCCGCAAAGGGCTCGAACCCAAAGCCCGAACCGTCGCCTTTAATAAAATTTCGGCCAAACATTTTGACTTCGTCCTGTGCAATCCCGCCGATCTATCGATTTTGGCGGTGCTTGAACTGGACGACAGCAGTCACAAAAAGGGCAAACGTCAGGAGCGCGATGCCTTCTTGGAACAGGCCTGTGCCGCCGCCGGGTTGCCCCTGCTGCGGATGCCAGCCAAGAAGGGGTATGTGCTGGCCGAGGTGGCCGAGTGGCTGGCGCCGGTATTGCCCCTGGCGCTTTTCCCGGCTCCATCCTCCCACCCCGCGGTTGTTGCAACGGCGGCATCTTCCCCCGCCCCGAAAAACGAAGCTCCAGCGCCCGCTGTGGCGTTGTCAAAACAGGCACCTTTGCGCACGACACCCCCCGCTGAAACAGTCGCAGAAAAAATCTGCCCCAAATGCTCCTCCACCCTGGTTCAGCGGGTGGCCCGCCAAGGGGCTCACGCGGGCAAACGGTTCTGGGCTTGCAGCGGTTACCCCACGTGCAAACACATCGAGCCGGTGGCAGAGGTTGTCGTTTGAAAGGGGATTCAGCCCCCTTGTGGAGATCTCTAAGGAGACGCCGATTCAAAGCCTCCTGCCTTGAATCGGCGCTTTCTTAGAGGTTTCCTTGTTTCGAGGATGCCGACGGAAACAAAGGAGGGACGATGCTGGTTTTGCTTGCAGGCAAGGACAACGCAGTGGTGCCACTGACGCTCGAAGCGGTTCAGAGAGGGTCGCCGCTTGACGCCATCGCCAAGGATCATCGCGATCTGCTCCTGGATTTGGGGTTGGCCCCGGAGGCGTTGGACGACCCTTTGGCTGCCGACCCACCCCACTGGGAGGGCAACGTGTTCACCCATACGTGGTGGAATACCGACCCCCCCTTCGATTCGGGCAGCGTTACCGCCTTCCTCTTCGATCCCTCCCGAGCCACGACCACCCATACCTGCCTGGTGTTGGGGGGCTCGGACGAAAGCTGGGTGTTCGCCTGCGACATCCTCGACGAGAGTATGTGGCGTTTACAGGCCGCCTCGATGTTTCGGCATGCGCTCGTTTTGCTCGATCCCCAGACCTATGCGGTCCATGCGGCAACTGAGAACCCAATCTCGGGACCGAATCCGTCCGACGTTCTGCCTCCGGTGGAGGTGACGACCGGGGTGGAACGCAGCGAGCTACGGGCCGAGACGGTTTCGCAAGCGGTAGGTCCATTGGTCGTCTACCGAGTTGCCAACACCTCGATCACGCCGGAACTCAAGGGGCTTCATGAAGGGCGCGTCCAACGTCGGTTTTGGGGCGATTACGCTGCATATGCATTGGTGATGATGTTTTGGCTGGTGTTGTTTTGGGGGGGCTCCCTGTGGCAGGGCCTCATCGAATCGTTGTTTTGGGTGGCGCTGGTTTTGACGGTTGTTTTCGTCACGTTGTGGCGTGATCCCAGGTGCGATGACGTATTGGGTCAAAAGACCATTCAGTGGAGCGGCCGAGATCGGCTCATGACGTTGTCGCTCTTCGCAGTCATTGCGGCTGGAATTTGGGGGATGGAATACCTGAAGAGAATCTATGGCGTCGATATCGCTCAGTTCAGCAGAAATATAGTTCTGTCCCTCGTGACGTTGGGTGCGCTTGGGTCGTTGGTGGGGAGGTTCCGGCACAAAGCAAGGTGCAAGGTGGCCCTGGAAGAGGTTTGCTTGTGCCCATCCGAACCAACGCTGTCATCGCTTGATTCATTGGTATTTCAAGGAACAAGGACCATTTCATGACACGAGAAACTCAAAAGATCCTGAGGATTGCCCTCCCCCTGTTGTTACCCTTCATCGGCTGTCTGTATCTGCTGTTCGATGCCCAGCAGAAGCTGCAAAACTACGACTGTCACATGCCGTTGTTGGCAACCCAGCAGGGGTTCATGGTGGCCACCTGTAACGGCTTGATTGAGGCGACTCCCGCAGGCGAGATTCTGCGCTCGTCCGAATTCCCCCCTTTGCATCTCAGCCCCCAAATCTACGCTCTGGCTACATCGGGCTCCGATGACCTGCTTGTGGTCGATATGAACGGAATCGATGGCGCACGTGGCATCAACCGCTGCGATCATGCGTTGAGTCAGTGCACGGTGGTGTTGCCGCAAGAGCAGGCCGAGCTCTCCCGCCCTTACGGGATCCATGAGATCGATGGTCAGGTGTTGGTCAACGAACCCAATCGTGACCGGGTGCGACAGTTCGACGAGCACTGGCAACTGGTTTCCAGCTTGCCCCTCTCCCTGCATGAACCGTATGGGCTTGATGTTCGGCAGGGATGGCTGGTGGTGGCCGATACGGGCAACCAACGGTTGGTGTACGCCCAGAAACAAGGGCAGGGGGGGTGGATCCAAGATCGAATCGTTGATTTCGCTGCGATGGGGGAGGGGGTGGACTTCAGTCGTCCCCTCAAGGTGGCGTTCGGCCACGAGGGTGAGACCTGGGTGTTGTTGGCCGATTCGCTCGATGTGGGGCGGGCCGTTGTCAGAATCGACGCTCAGGGGCAGGTGTTGAACACCTACCTTCCCCCCGAGGATGCCGAGCTCTTCGATATCCTTGCCCTACCGGATCGGTTGATTGTCAGCGATTCGGCTTTGCACACCTTGTACGAGGTCGGCCCAAACGGGGGAATGCAGACTTTGGCCCAGGGCAGTCCTCTACAAGCGTCACTCCATGAGGTCTATGAGGAGGGGCAGCAGGTTCGGGGCCAGTTCAAGTGGGGGCTCTTCGGGGCCTGTGCCATTCTGATTGGCTATTTGTTGTTGCGGAGCTGGCAAGAGTCGCGTCAACAGGGGGGGGAACGGCCGCAATCTGCATCCCCTACCATGGTGGAGGGGATCGATCCCCACAATCCCGAGATTCGTTGGATCGACCCCGAGGGGGAGAGCAGGAACCAAATGGATCGAGCCTTGTTGCTCCTAGCGCTGCTCCCCTTACTGGGTGTCGTCATCATCGGAGTGAGGTTTTTCGGGGAGGATGTCGATCTGTGGGAGGTCCTGACCCAAGGTCCCCTCTTGCTTGTGATCCTGGGGATGGTGGTGTTGATTGGCCGCACTTGGTCAAGTCAGGTTGCCAAACGGCGGCTTGGTGTGCTGGGTGACGTCATTCTGGTGCACAAAAGCGATGGCGCGGTGGTGGCTTCTCAGGCCGATCAGGTGCGCTATGCCGCCAACGTTTTAGTCATCGGGGACGAGGTGATCCAGACGACGATGCCCCCCTTGTCGACGCAGCAGTTGATGACCCAGGTTTACCCGTTGTTGATTCGAGCCAAACCCATGGATGCGGGTGAGCTGCAAAAGCTCACGTTCAGCCAACAAACCCAGGGCATCTTGGTGGTTGGACTGCTGATCTTCCTCTTCTTCATTTGGATGACGCTTGAGCAGTTTTTCTTGTAAAAATTCAAGCATCTCAAAACGAAACAGGGGGTGGCCATGAACGTCGCACGTCGGCAACACCTCGTTACGTTGGCTTTGTTGCTGTGTTGGCTGGGAGCGCCCCCCGCCTACGCCCAACTTTACAAGTGGGTCGATGCGGGCGGCGTTACCCGTTTCGGCGATACCCCTCCTCCAGCGGGAACCTCGTTCGAGTCCCGCGCCATATCCCAAGGGTTGGTGGTCGAGATCTACACCACCGATTGGTGCCATTGGTGCAAAAAGGCCAAGGCCTTTTTTGCGGCGCAGCATGTGATCGTGCACGAGTACGACGTCGAAAAAGACCCCGCCGCCGACCGCCGCCGCATGGCCTTGATCGGCAAGCGGGAAATCCCGGTCGTGGTCATCGACGGACAGGTCCCCATCGTCGGGTTCAACGAAGAGAAGTACACCTTGGGGCTGGAGGCTTGGCGCCAGGCCCATCCCGCACGCTAAAAGCCTGATCCATCCCACAAAAAGGGGGCCAAACGGCCCCCTTTTTTTGATGCCCCAACCCTCAGCGCCGATTGATGCGGCCTGTCGTAGGAGGCGACCCCGTCGCCGAAGCTCTGTTTTTGGTCTTTGCGCAGCGTCGCCGAAAAAGGCAGGAGGCCTTGAATCAGCGCTTCCCTAGGAGTCTGTCGGGCTTGAGCGTCCGTAGCGAGCCGAGTGGGGAATCGAGGCCAAATTTTCACGGTTTTGAGGATCATAGTGGTGTCTATGTGACGAAAAACCGGGGAAATTTGGACCGAT
>MNWR01000082.1 GCA_001872725.1 Proteobacteria bacterium CG1_02_64_396
TCGACAATCCGCTGGTTCCCTTCACCAACAACCAGGGTGAAAACGACATCCGTATGGTCAAGCTGCACCAGAAAATCTCAGGATGCTTCCGCTCCAAAGAGGGCGCCGATATCTTCTGCCGCATCCGCAGCTACCTGTCGACCTGCCGCAAACACGGCATCGGTCCCACCCCAGCCCTGACCCTCCTCTTCGAAGGTAACCAACCCCTCTTTATGAAAGAAAACCCGTAGGGAAAAACCGGGGGGATGGGAGGGGCTGAATAGTTACGGCTATGTCAGCCCAAAAAATCGAAAATGCCATTCAAACCGGCAATCACTATTCTGGGAGTCTGTCGGGCTTGAGCGTCCGTAGCGAGCCGAGTGGGGAATCGAGGCCAAATTTTCACGGTTTTGAGGATCATAGTGGTGGCTATATGACGAAAAACCGGGGAAATTTGGACCGATTACCCGCCGGCGCAGTAGGACGATCTCAAGTCCGACAGACTCCTAGCCACCCTCTGGGCGCCAGGTGTCATCACTTGGTTTATCCTCGGCACCAAGTGACTTGCCCCCCTATGTTGAATGGCGTCTGGCTTCGGACCTTGATGGAACCTTTTGAGCCTGAGGAGCTCGGAGCCCCTCTCACGCACGCCAGCTTTTTTGAGGTGCCCCTAGGTTTTCACCTCCTGTCAAAAACGCGGTCGCCAAGAAACACGAACGGGGATCTCCCCTGCCTTCGTTTCACCAAAAAGGAGCATGAAATGCATCTATCCGTCTCCCGTTTAACTTTGACCGCAGGCATGGCCGTCACCCTGGTCGCCACTGCACTGAGCGTTCCGGCCCTGGCTGCCGACCGCGTCCCCGAGGGCATGGGGATCCTTCCCTCCCTGGCCCCGCAGAAAGCCGACAACCCGATCACAGCCGCCAAGGTGGCGCTGGGCCAACAGCTCTTTTTCGATCCCCGCCTCTCGGCCTCGAACATGATCTCGTGCAACACCTGCCACAACCTGGGAACCGGCGGGGTCGACAATCAGCCAACCAGCCTGGGGCATCAATTCAAGCGCGGCGGACGCAACGCCCCCACGGTGTTCAACTCCGCTTTTTGGTCTTCGGAGTTCTGGGATGGCCGCGCCGCCGATGTCGAGGCGCAGGCGATCGGGCCAATCCTCAACCCGGTTGAAATGGCGATGCCCGACGAAAAATCGGTTTTGAGCAAATTAGCCGCCATCCCCGGTTACAAGGCGCAGTTCGAGGCGGTCTTCGGGCCCAGCGGCTTAACCTACAAGAACGTTGGCTACGCCATCGGCGCCTTTGAACGGACCTTGGTTACCCCCAACGCCCCCTTCGACCGCTATGTGCAGGGCGATGATGGTGCCATCTCCGACGCCGCCAAGCGGGGAATGAACCTGGTCGACGAGATCGGCTGCACCTCGTGCCACTCCGGCCCCCTGTTCACCAACAACGACTTTGCCCAGTTCAACTACGGCAAGGACAAGGGGCGGATGGAGGTCACCAAAAACAAGGGGGACGACCATTACTTCCGGGTGCAGTCGTGGCGCAATGTGGCGCTGACCGCCCCCTACTTCCACGACGGCTCGGCCCCCACCCTTGAAACCGCCATCCGCACTATGGCCAAGGTCCAGCTCGATCAAGATCTGAACGACGCCCAGGTCGGCGACATCAAGGCCTTCCTCGAAGCGCTGACCGGCGACATGCCCTACGTCTCTTATCCCAAACTGCCGCAGTAAGGGGATCGCCGCTTCAAAAAAGCCCCCCACGGGTTGCCCTGTGGCGGGCTTTTTGTGGATTGACGCCGGGTGCGTCGTAGGGTGGATAAGCGCAGCGCATCCACCACGTCGGTGCATCCATCCGCCGCCGCGCCGAAACCCGTTGCGCGTCGCATCGAAAGGGTCCGCGGCGAAGGCCCCGCATTGAAAAGAACGGGGTCGCCCTACCCCCTGTTGGCGGATGCGCTGCGCTTATCCAACCTACGCTTTCCACCTCGCCACACCTCAGCCCCCAACAAAAAACCCCCGCAGGTCGCCCTGCGGGGGTTTTGGGTTTCAGCCTCGGTCCGACAATAACGACTAGCCGCGACCGGACTTGAGCTTGCCGCCGATCCCCATCATGGAGAGCAGCCCCTTCTCGTAGAAGGGCTCCGAGGTCCCCTTCTTCATCTTGCGGATGAAGTATTTCTCGAAGGCGATTTTGGCGGCGTGCACCCACTTGCCCTTCTTCGAGAAGATGTAATCGCGGGGGGGAATCTGGGGCATCGCCACGAAGGCGGCGCCGGTATCGCCCAGGTCGGCCAGGCAGATGGCGTTCCAGGTCGCCGACTCATGGGGCTCTTTGCCGGCGATGGCGTCGCGGATGTTGTGGGCGGTGGCGGTGACCATCGATTCGATCATGAAGCCGGTCTTGGGGGCTCCGGTGGGAACCGGGGTCGCCTCGACCGGGGGAATGGCAATACCGACCCCGACGGCATAGATGTTGGGGTACTTGGGATTGCGCTGATGCGAATCGACCACCACGAAGCCGCGGGGATTGTTCAGCCCCTCGACCGCCTTCACCGCGTCGACCCCGAGGAAGGCGGGAAGCATCATCGAATACTTGAAGGGCAGCTCCTTCTCTTCGACAACCTCGCCCTTGTCGTTGTGGATGGCGATGGTCATCTTGCCCGCCTCGACCTTCAAAACCTTGGCGTTGGTGATGAACTTGATGTCGCGTTCGCGCAGCTCGTGTTCGAGCAGCCCCTTGGAATCGCCGACCCCGCCCAGACCGAGATGACCGACATAGGGCTCGGCGGTCACGAAGGTCATGGGGACCGATTTGCGGATTTTCCGCTTGCGCAGGTCGGTATCCATAATCATGCAGAACTCGTAGGCGGGGCCGAAGCACGAGGCCCCCTGCACCGCGCCGACCACGATGGGGCCGGGCTCTTTGACGAATTCCTTCCACGCCTCGTAGGCGCTCTCGGCGTGATCGACCGAGCAAACCGAGTGGGTGTGGTGCTCCGGCCCAAGACCCTCGACCTCGTGGAAGGCGAGTTTGGGACCGGTGGCGATCACCAGGTAGTCGTAGTCGATGACCGAGCCGTCGCCGCAGGTGACCTGATTGTTGGGGGGATCAATCTTGGTCGCGCCGGTGGTGTTGACCTTGATCCCTTTGCGTTCGAGGTAAGGACGCAGGGGGAAGGAGATGTCGGCACGGGTTCGCCAGCCCACCGCCACCCAGGGGTTCGAGGGGACGAAGTGGAAGTTCTCCACGTTGGAGATCACCTGGACTTCGTGCTCTTTGCCCAGGATTTCCCGGATTTCGTACGCGGCGGGCAGCCCACCCGTCGATGCACCGATGATGACGACTCGTGCCATGGCATACTCCTCTCACGTTGATGTGATATTGGGTGGTGAAGGACCGCTTCCGACGATCCTTAAGGATCGAATGTAGCACCTTGTAAACCCAGCTGTGATGTTATCTTTGAGGATATAACCCACCGTGGGCAAAAGTTATATTCAACAAAGTTTATACGTGATTAAAACCCCCTTCTTTCAAGGCGGGATCTTCCCTCGATTCGGGGTACCATTCCGGTCGACACCCTCTACAAACCGCCCTTGAAACCAAGGTTTTTTATGACCGAGACCCCCCACGTCCGTCCCCATCTGGTGCTGATCGACGGCTCGAACATCGTCTTTCGGGCCTTTCACGCGATTCGCTCTCTGAGCAATTCCAAGGGGGAGCCGACCAACGCGGTCTTTGGGTTTGTGCAGATGATCCGCTCGGTCCTCGACAAGCTGGCCCCCAGCCATGTGGCGGTCGCCTTCGACCCCAAAGGGGGGACCTTCCGCAACGAGATCTTCCCCGACTACAAGGGGCACCGCCCCCCGATGCCGGAGGATCTGGTCCCGCAGTGGCCGATCATTCTTGAGGTCACCCGCGCCTTCCGCTTCCCCCTGCTCGAAATCGCCGGCTATGAGGCCGACGACGTCATCGCCACCCTGGCCCGGCAGGCGAGCGCTCAAGGCTGGCAGGTCACCATCGTTTCGGGCGACAAGGATCTGATGCAGCTGGTCGGCGGCCATGTCGTCCAGCTCGACACCATGAAGGATGCCCGCTACGACGCCGAAGGGGTCAAGGGCAAGTGGGGGGTGGGGCCAGATCGTATTCGCGACCTGCTGGCGTTGACCGGCGACAGCAGCGACAACGTCCCCGGCGTCCCCGGCATCGGCCCCAAGACGGCGGTTGCGCTGCTTGAGGAATACGGCGATCTCGAAGGGGTGCTGACCCACGCCGGGCAGGTCAAGCAGACCAAACGCCGGGAGGCACTGCTGGAATACGCCGATACCGCCCGGCTCGCTTACCGACTGGTGGGGCTCGACGAGCAGACCCCGCTGCCGACCACCTTGGACGATCTGACCGTCACCGATCCCGACGCTGCTCAGTTGGTGGAGCTGTTCACCGAACTTGAATTCAAAACCCTAACCCGGGAATTCGGCGCCATATTGCGCAACGCCGGCACCCCCTCGCCCCAGTTCGACGACGCTCCGGCGCAGCTCAACGTGCGCACGGTGCAGGACGAAACGACCTTCTCCGAATTGCTCGCTGCCTTGAGCGCCGCCGACCTGATCGCCGTCGACACCGAAACCACCTCCCTGATCCCCCATCAGGCCAAGATCGTCGGCCTCTGCTTCGCGGTAAAACCGGGCGAGGGCTGGTATGTACCGGTGGGGCACGTCAGCGCCGACCCGCTGGGGTTGGAAGGGGGCAAGATCGTGCAATTGCCCCGCGACCGGGTACTCGCCGCCCTCAAGCCGATCCTCGAAGACCCGGCCAAACCCAAGTGCGGCCACAACCTGAAGTACGACGCCCAGATTCTGCGCCGTTACGACATTGCGCTGCGCGGCGTGGCGGACGACTCAATGCTGCTGGCTTACTGCCTCTACCCCGGCAAATACCCCCCCAGCCTCGACAACACCGCCCAGGATTACCTGGGCCACACCTGCATTAGCTTTGAAGAGGTGGCTGGCAAGGGGGTCAAACAGATCACCTTCGACAAGGTGCCGCTGGAGACTGCCGCCCCCTACGCCGCCGAGGATGCCGAGGTCACCCTGCGGCTGAGTCACCTGCTGCGCCGCCGTTTGCACGATGAGGATCGGGTGGCGCGGCACGACGCCATTGAGCTGCCGCTGATGGCGGTGCTCGCCGACATGGAATGGACGGGGGTGCGGATCGACCCGAATCACCTGGCCGCCCTGTCCCAGGAGTTCGGCGCCCAGATCGCCGACCTTGAGGCCCAGGTCATCAAGGAGGCGGGGGTCGAGTTCAACATCCACTCCCCCAAGCAGCTCGGCGAGGTGCTGTTCGATCAGCTGCAACTGCCGGGGGGCAAGCGTTCGAAAAAAAGCGGCGCCTGGTCGACCTCGCAGGAGGTGCTCGAAAACCTGGCCGACCTGCATCCGGTCCCGGCTCTGATTCTGCAAACCCGGTCGCTGGCCAAACTCAAATCGACCTACACCGACGCCCTGCCTAAGCTGATCCTTCCCGAGACCGGGCGGGTGCACACCTCGTACAACCAGGCGATCACCACCACCGGACGGCTCTCCTCCACCGAGCCGAACCTGCAAAACATCCCGATCCGCACCGAGGAGGGGCGGCGCATCCGCAAGGCCTTCGTCGCCGCGCCGGGCTGTAAACTCATCGCCGCCGACTACTCGCAAATCGAGCTGCGACTGATGGCCCATTTTTCGGGCGACGCCAACCTGATCGCAGCCTTCCAGTCGGGCCACGACATCCACCGCGCCACCGCCGCCGCCATTTCCGGGGTCGATCCCGAGCAGGTCGACAGCGACATGCGCCGCCGGGCCAAGATCGTCAACTTCGGCATTCTTTACGGCATGAGTGCGTTTGGCCTGGCCATGGAGCTTGGGATTACCCGGGGCGAGGCGGGCGACTTCATCGATGCCTACTTCGCCCAGTTCCCGACGGTGCGCGATTTCATGGATCGGGTGCTGGTCGATGCCCGCGCCAACGGCTACGTCGAAACCCTGCTCGGCCACCGCTGCTACCTGCCGGAGATCAACGGCAAAAACCCGATGCTGCGCCAATACGCCGAACGCACCGCCGTCAACGCCCCCTTGCAGGGCTCGGCGGCCGATATCATCAAACGGGCGATGATCGACCTGCACGCCGCCTTACAAGCAGCGGGCAGCCCGGCGCGGATGATCTTGCAGGTGCACGACGAGTTGGTGGTCGAGGCGCCGGAGGGGCTGGTGGATCAGACCTGCGCCCTGATCAAAAAGACGATGGAGGGGGCGGTGACGTTGACGGTGCCGCTGGAGGTGGAGATCGGGGTGGGCGACAACTGGTTGGAGGCCCATTGATGGGGGGGGGCGTGGGATTTGCGCTGGGGGCGGAGGTTGATCGGAGCACCCGTCGTTCTTCGTCGGGGCTCAGGATGAACGGGGCTCGGGATGGTCGGGTTGTATTGGGTCATCCGTCAAACAAGCGCCACGCCGCCCAACAACGCCCGCTCACCCTGAGCCCGTCGAAGGGTGCACCCATCCAACAACGCCCTGCCCTCCCCACCCAAAACTTGTGCATTCCTCACACCCCCGTGAATCGTTCACGTCGCCCCCTGCGCGCAATCGGGATGATCCAGCCACTTCCTCAGTTGGGTTTGGCTTTATCCTCCTTCCCTGATACGGCTCCGGTGTTGCACCGGGGCCGTTTTTTTTGCCCGAACGTCACCCGCGCCCCTCAATCTTGCTCCCCCACCCCCACCCCCGGCGTAGGGGCCCGGTCTCCGGGCGATTCCACCGCACCCACCGAAAGAGCATCGCGCCGGGGGCGGCGCTCCTACCACATCGCCTCAGACGCAATCGCGCCGGGGGCGGCGCTCCTACGGGCCAACCACGCCGCCTTTCTGTCCCCTCGCCCCTCCTCAGGGGAGAGGGAGAGGGTGAGGGGTGGCCGCAGCAGCAACGCCCCTCAATCTTGCTCCCCAACCCCCATCCCCGGCGTAGGGGCCCGGTCTCCGGGCGATTCCACCGCACCCACCGAAAGAGCATCGCGCCGGGGGCGGCGCTCCTACGGGGCCAACCACGCCGCCTTTCTGTCCCCTCGCCCCTCAGGGGAGAGGGTTAGGGTGAGGGGTGGCCGCAGCAGCAACGCCCCCCACGCTTGCCCCACCGCCCCCATCCCCGGTGTAGGAGCCCGGTCTCCGGGCGATCCCACCGCGCCCGCCGAAAGAGCATCGCGCCGGGGGCGGCGCTCCTACCACATCGCCTCAGACGCAATCGCGCCGGGGGCGGCGCTCCTACGGGCCAACCACGCCGCCTTTCTGTCCCCTCGCCCCTCAGGGGAGAGGGTTAGGGTGAGGGGTGGATGCCCCACCCTGGCTCAACCGCTCCCGCCTGCCCCCTCTCTCCTCCACCCAGCGAGAGAAAATCACTCCACCGGGGATCCCACCCCATGACATCCCAACGCTGGCTCCACCCCGCTCCCACCACCCAATGGGGGGTGATCGTCACCCTGCTGGTGATCATCACTTACCTGCACAACAACCTGCACATGGGGATGGAGCACAATCTCTCTATGATCCTGGTGCAGAAGCTCTATTTCGTGCCGGTGATTCTGGCGGGGTTTTGGTCGGGACTGACCGGAGGGCTGGTGGTGGCCGCCATGGCCGCCTTCCTCTACCCCCACCACGGCCACATGATGCTGGCCCCCGACGCCCAGGATCTCTTCCTCAGCGCCCAAGCTGCCGACATGACCCTGCTGCTGATGGTGGGGGGAATCGTCGGTTTCTTGCGCGACCGGCTGCAAAAAGAGCTGGAGGAGCGCCGCGCCACCGCCGATGCGCGTGATCGCGCCCTCAAGGAGCTGCAATCCTCCTTCGAACAGCTCACCCGCGCCGACCGGCTCTCCTCGCTGGGGCAACTCTCCGCCGGGATCGCCCACGAAATCCGCAATCCCCTCACCGCCATGCAGGGGGCGGTCGATATTTTGCGCGAGCCTCTGGCTGGTCACGAAGAGGCCCGGTTTCTGGAGCGGATGGGCAGCGACATCGCCCGTCTGGAGCGTCTGACCGGGGCCATCCTCGACTACGCCCGCCCCCCCGAGCCCGACATCCATCTCTTTCAGCCATTGCCCCTCATCGAAGAGGTCGCCCGCATCGCCCAACTGGGGGAGCCTCGCATCGACTTTTCCATCGGGGGTGAAGCACCCGCGGTGCTGGCCGATCCGGGACAGATCGAGCAGATCCTGCTCAATCTCATCCTCAATGCCGCCCAGGCGATGGAGGGCTGCGGCGAGGTCCGGCTGACCTTGAGCGAAGAGGGCGGTCGGGTCGTCATCGCGGTGGCCGACCAAGGGGGGGGGATCGACCCCGACATTCTGCCCAAGCTCTTTCAACCCTTTGCCACCGGACGGGCCGAGGGGACCGGGCTGGGGCTGGCGACATCTTCGCGGCTGGCCGCCACCAACGGGGGCAAGCTGGCGCTGCTCGCAAGCACCCCCTCCGGCACCACCTTCCAACTGACCCTACCCGCCTCGGAGCATCCGCATGGCTGACATCCTCATCGTCGACGACGACCCTGGCATCCGGGAGACGCTCTCGTTCCAGCTCAAGAAGGCGGGCCATGCCGCCGCCATCGCCACCAACGGCGAGGAGGGGCTCGCCCTGGCCCTGGCCTCCCCCCCCGATTTGGTCATCACCGACCTGCGCATGCCCAAGATGGAGGGACAAGCGCTGATCGACCATTTGCACGCACGGCTCCCCTCCCTGCCGGTGGTGGTCATGACCGCCTACGCCTCGGTCAAGACGGCGGTGGAGGCGATGAAGAGCGGCGCGGTCGACTTCCTCATCAAGCCTTATCCGCAGGAGGTGATGCTGGCAACCGTGGAGCGGGCACTCACCCTAGCCCAGATCAAAGAGGAAAACCGGCGGCTGAAACAGCAGTTGGGGGAGGAGCGCGACCTGCTGGTCCTGAGCGCCCCCATGAAACAGGTGATGGAGGAGACCAAAGCGGTGGCCGACACCGACCTGACGGTGCTCATCACCGGGGAATCGGGGGCGGGCAAGGAGGGGGTGGCGCGGGCGCTCCACGCCCATTCGGGGCGCGACGGCGAGCTGGTGATCGTCAACTGCGGCGCCTTGCCCGAACACCTGGTCGAGGCCGAGCTCTTCGGCCACACCGCCGGGGCCTTCACCGGGGCGCAGGGTGCCCGCGAAGGGCGGATCGCCAAGAGTGACGGCGGCACCCTGTTTTTGGACGAGATCGGCGACCTGCCGCTGGCCACCCAGGTCAAACTGCTGCGTTTTTTACAAGAGGGGGAGATCACCCCGGTGGGGAGCGACAAAGGGCGCAAGGTGAATGTGCGGGTGGTGGCGGCGACCCACCGCGATCTTGAGGCGATGGTGGGCAGCGGCGATTTTCGCGAAGACCTTTTTTACCGCCTGAGCGCTCTGCCGCTGCATGTGCCGCCGCTACGCCGCCGCACGGAGGAGATCGCCCCCCTGGCCCGCCGTTTCTTGGAGGAGGCTGCCCAGAGTTACGGACGTCAACCCGCGATCTTGAGCGAGGCTGCCTGCGCCGCGCTGGAGGGTTACCCCTGGCCCGGCAACGTGCGCGAGCTGCGCAACCTGTGCAACCGCTGGGCGGTGCTGCGCCCCGGCCAAACCCTGAGCCCGCCGCTCCCCGGCCTGCAACCGAGTTCCACCCCCACCGCATCCTCACCCTGGCAATTGCCCGCCGAAGGGATCGATCTGGCCGACCTTGAAAAGCGGTTGATCGAACAGGCATTGGAAAAAACCGGGGGGAACAAGTCGGCGGCGGCGCGGCTGCTGGGGCTCACCCGGCATACGCTGGATTACCGGATGGAGAAACACGGGGTTTAGTCCTCGGTCGTGAGCGGGATCGGTTGCCCTGACTGCCCGTAAGAACTAAATTCGGTCTTTATTCGATCCGAACCCCTAGGAGGCCGCCATGCGTTATTCCACTCAGGTCAAACCGATCAGCCAACTGAAGGCCCGCGCCGCCGAGCTGCTGTCGCAACTGAACGAAGACCGCCAGCCGCTGATCATCACCCAAAACGGCGAGGCTAAAGCGGTGCTTCAAGATATCGCCACATTCGAGCAAACCCAGGAAACCTTGGCGCTGCTCAAGATTTTGGCCCTGGGCCATCGGGAGATCGAAACCGGTCGGGTTGCCCTCCTGGAAGAGGCAGCTGCGCGGTTGCGCGACCATGCGGACCTCAAACCATGACTCCCCGCCCCTTCGAGGTTCTGCTGACCGAGGGGGCGGAGCGGGATCTTGCCGCCATCGTCGAATACATCGCCCAATCCAACGGCCCAAGCCACGCCGCCCATGTGCTGGAACAACTGCTGGTGCTGACCCACAGCCTGACCGAACACCCCGAGCGGGGCAGCCGTCCCAAGGAGCTGCTAACTCTGGGGATTTCCGAATACCAACAACTCCTCTTCAAACCCTACCGGCTGATCTACCGCATCGCGGGCAACCGGGTCTACATCCATTTGGTCGCCGATGGGCGCAGGGAGATGCAGACATTGCTGGCACGTCGGTTGTTGGAGGGGTAAGCCCCGCCGACTCAGGGTTCGATCCGACCCAACTGGCGAGGATGGCGATCCAGCATGTACGAAGTAGCGCCGGAGGAACGATCCGGAGGCGACGCGCCTGCCGTGACGGCCCCGGGTTCGCGCTATGGCCGACTGGTGCAACAAGGGGTGTGACGGATCTTATTCACATCGAACATCGGACCGAAACGAACGGGGGTCGCATCAACCCAACTGCCGCAACAACGCCAACAATTCGCTTTGCCGATTGACCCCCAACTTGCCGTACAACGACCGAATCTGTACCCGAATCGTCCCCACCGACCGCTGGCGCGACGCCGCGATGACATCGGGGGGGCGTCCTTCGGCCAGACTCAGCGCCACATCGGTCTCCGCCGCGGTCAATCCGTAAATCGACTGCAGTAGATGAGCCAAACGCCCCGGATCGACCGAGCCGCCGCCGCGCACCACAACCAACACACGGGGATCGAACCGGAACCCGTGTTCGCGACGGGGCACCCTCAAAATCTCAAGCACCAAGGGCAACCCGTTCGGATTACGAACCACGATGGGGCCAGCCCCCGTGCCGACAACAGAACTCGACACATCGGCGGCGGCATCCGCCATGGCCTGCATCAGAGCGCTGTTTTCAGGGGCCGAGTCGACCCTCAATCGGTTCAGACGCAAACCGATCGGCCCTCCCTGCCCGGCCAGGGTCTCCGCCGCTGGGGTCATCGCCCGAACCACCCCCTCCCGGTCGCAAACGAACACGGCCAACGACAGCGCCTCCAGTGCGGCTGCCATCAGCACCGCCCCCTGATGTTCCAGCGCCATCTGGCTGCGCACCGCCGACCGCACATGGGGGGCGATGGCGGCGAAGATCTTTTTTTGCTCTTCCGAAATCTCACCTTGTCGTGCGGTACGCATCACCGCCAATCCCACCAGTAATCCCTGTTCTTTGAGCAAGGGGGTAAGGCAGATGTATTGCGTATCGTGGCGGACAGTGAAGTCGGCCAGAAATGGATTGGTGCGGCGCAAATCCCGGCTGATGAATTCGGCGCTCGACGACACCTTCAGAGAGGGAAGTTGTGCACCGAAACGGACGAAGGGGTTCATCTCGGGATTGCCGCCCCGGCCGTCCTTCACGCCTCCAAACGATGGCGATCCATCCACCACTGGAAACCGGCACTACAGACTTTCCTCATCATGTTCGGTGAGGAACGACTCCCGGTTTCGGCTCTGGCGTGAATTACTCAAAACGCAGATACACAGTTCGGTTTACAGACCCGCCCCGGCGGAAAGCCCTTGAGCGAGGCGATTTTCAGCCACGGCGAAACACTGCGGGTGCAGGTGAAGGCCAGCGGCAATGGGTTTTTGTACCTGATGGGCCTGGATGCCGAGGGGTTGGTTTACCCCATCCTGCCCAACCCCTGGTTCCCCGAAAATCGGGTAACCGCCGGGCAAACGTTGGTGGTCCCCTCCCCCGATCAGGAAAAGGCCGGTCTGCTGCTGACCGCAACCTTGCCCGAGGGGATCCAGCGCACGGTCGAAACCATCCTGGCGGTGGTCAGCGAAAAGCCGATTCCCCTGCTGACCACCCTGGAGTCCGGCAAAGATTCCCTGCCCGCCCTGATGGGCCGCCTGGCCGACCTAGACCCCACAGCCGCCCGGCAGGTGGTGGGGTACGAAATCCGCAGGTGATCGTCCCACCCCCATACCCATTTTCTGCCCCCCCTGCGGGGCCATGCGCCGCCCCCACCGCGATTGGATACTTCCAACTCAGTCGGCTGTTTTTTTAGGGGCTTGAGGGTCCACAGGACTTAGTCCGTTGGGGGTGATGGTGTCGCACGTTTCTTACGGCTGATCGCGCCGAGGGCGGCGCTCCTACCAACCTGGATAGGCGGGTGGAGGCAGGCGGTCATGCGCCTTGATGCGCATTCTTCCTTGAAAATCGAAACATAGGCTTTCAATATGCGCCAATGCTAACCCGACGCCTCACCCCCCTTGTGGCTCAAGACCTCGCCCGCTTTCCGGCGGTGGCGCTGCTTGGGCCGCGTCAGGCGGGTAAAACCACCTTGGCTCGCCACCTTGCCGCGCAATACCCCGACAGCCAGTACCTCGATCTCGAACGCCCCTCCGACCTGGCCAAGCTGGCCGATCCCGAGCTGTTTTTGGGGCGCTTGGCCGACCGGCTGGTGGTGCTGGACGAGGTGCAACGCAGACCCGAATTGTTTGCGGTGTTGCGGTCGTTGATCGACGAGGGGCGCAGGCCGGGTCGGTTTTTGCTGCTCGGCTCGGCCTCCCCCGATCTGCTGCGCCAAACCTCGGAATCGCTGGCCGGACGCATCGCCTTCCATGAACTGGCCCCCTTCGACCTAAGCGAAATCGCCCCCACCTCCAGCGACCTCCCCCGCTTCTGGCTGCGGGGCGGCTACCCCATGAGTTGGCTGGCCCCCTCCGAGGCCGATTCCCTGGCTTGGCGCGACGCCTTCGTCACCACCCATCTGGAGCGGGATATCCCCGCCTTCGGCATTCGGGTTCCCGGCGCCACCCTGCGCCGCTTTTGGCAGATGCTGGCCCACCTGCACGGCCAGCTTTGGAACGCCTCGCGGCTGGCGGCCAACTTTGGGGTTTCGGCCCCCACGGCGGGCCACTACCTCGATATTCTTGAAGCGACCTACATGGTGCGCCGCCTGCCGCCGCTGCACGCCAATCTGGGCAAACGGCTGGTCAAATCGCCCAAGGTTTACCTGCGCGACAGCGGCCTGCTCCACGCCCTGCTCGGGATCGACAGCCTCGACACCCTGGCGGGCCACCCCATCCTCGGCGCCTCGTGGGAGGGGTGGGTGGTGGAACAGGTCGCCCTGCTGATCCCCCCCGGCTGGCAGCTCTCGTTCTACCGCACCGCGGCGGGGGCCGAGATGGACATCGTGGCCGAAAAGGGGGGGCGGCGGATCGGGATCGAGGTCAAATACGCCAGCGCCCCAACCGTTACCAAGGGGTTCTGGCAAGCGCGGCAGGATTTACAACTGGACCAAACCTACGTGGTGGCTCCGGTGGCGCAGGGGTATCCGCTGGCTGAGAACGTCGAGGTCGTTCCGGCCCTGGGGTTGACCGAGGTGCTGCGCGCCCTTTGATCCGCCGCGCTTCAACCGCCGCGCCCCGTTTTCTCAGACAGCTCCACCCTCCTCCTTCCCTCGATCCAATGCATCAACACCAGCCACGGATGCCGCGCCAGCATCCTCGGTCCCGCATACCGCATCGCCGCACGCACCCGCTCCTTCATCGCCGGTTTGTAGCAATGGACGGGGCATTTGGAGCATTGGGGTTTGCCGGGGAGCAGGGGACAGCGGCGGATACGCTCCATGGCGTAGTCGTGCAGCGCTTGGCAATCGACACACAGGGGTTGGTCGTGACGGGGGGTGGCGTGATGGTCGCGGCAGTAGAGGCCGATCATCAGGGCGATGGTGCGTTGTTCGCGGCGGACGCGGCGGGATAGCAACGGGGTGGTCATGCGCCCTCGGTGGGGGTCACAGGGGGCCTCCCTGGGGGGGCGTCCGGGCTGCGGGGGGATTCCGACCTCTGCCTGAACATACGCGGCAATCTGGTCCTTCGCTGCCCCGGCGTATCGCCCTTAAGACCGGGCTAGACCCCCAAAACGGACGGTCGGGGCTGGCGGGAGCAGGCCTGGTTTTCCGCTCACCCGAGCCTCCGATCATCCTGAACGTGCCGAAGGGCGAGGGTCGGGGGGGTCGGTCACCGCCTGCAAACTCGCGGCAACCCGGTGGCGCTTCAGCGGCCACAAGTCATCGCGCCGAGGGCGGCGCTCCTACAAAAAGAGGCCTCATAACCCCACAAGCTTGCTCGTTGTAGCGGCGGGGGTTGATCGGCTCGCCCTCGGCAAGATCGGGATGAGCGGGCTGTCTCTGAAAACCCCGCCCCTTTTGCCGAATGTTGGAGGGCCACGCTCCGTCGTGGCCGCCGTTTGCCCCCCGAACCAAACAGGACGCGACGCAGCGTCTCACTCCCATGAATTTGCCGTTTTGTGGCGGCGGGGGGATCGGTCGCCGCCTGCAAACTCGCGGCAACCCGGTGGCGCTTCAGCGGCCACAAATCATCGCGCCGAGGGCGGCGCTCCTACAAAAAGAGGCTTCATAACCCCACAAGCTTGCTCGTTGTAGCGGCGGGGGTTGATCGGCTCGCCCCTCGGCAAGATCGGGATGAGCGGGCCCTGATGGAAAGCCCCGCATTCGGATCGCTTCTGGAGCAAATCAGCCCCCAAGAAACTGTTTTTGCTGTTCTTCGCGGCTTCCCGTGCGTCGCTGTTTACCCGAACCGGCGTCGCTCGCTCGACGAGGGAATTCCAAGTTGTTCGCGGTACTTGGCCACGGTACGGCGAGCCACCTTGACCCCATCCTTCGACAGAATCTCGGCCAGGGTCTGATCCGATAGCGGCTTGGTCGGCTCCTCGCCCTCGACCAGCGCCTTGATCTTCTCTTTGACCGCCGTCGATGAAACATCACCGTCGTCGCCGGAGACCTTCGAGGTGAAGAAGAACTTGAACTCGCGGATGCCGAAGGGGCTGGCCATGTATTTGCCGTTGGTCACCCGGGACACCGTCGATTCGTGCAGGTTGACCTCTTCGGCGATGTCGCGCAGCACCAGGGGGCGCAGGGCGCTGGGCCCTTGCTCCATGAAGTCTTCTTGATAACGGACGATGGCGGCGGCGACCTTGAGGATGGTTTCTTGCCTTTGTTCGAGCGAGCGCTTGAGCCAGCGGGCCTGTTGCAGGTTGTCCTGCACGAAGCGTTTGCCCTCTTCGTCTTTCAAAACCCCTTTAAGCTCATCGGCATAGGCGCCGTTCACCATTACTTTGGGGAAGGCGTTGGGGTTGAGATCGACCCGAAAGCGCCCCTCGCGCTGCGAAATCAACACATCGGGGATGATGTAGCCCGCCTCATCTCTGGCAAATTGCAGCCCCGGCTTGGGACTGAGCGCTTGAATGGCGGCAAAGGCGGCAATCACCAGCGCCTCGTCGATCTCGCGCCCGAAAAGCTTGCTCATGCGGGTGGCAATCTTGCCGAAGTCGCGCCGGGCCAAGTTGGGCAGCTCCCGGTCGATCAGAGTCGCCAGCAGTCTCTGCCCCTCTAGGCTCGAAAGCTCGGGGGGGAGTAGATCTCGGATCGAGGGGAGCTGAAGCTTCAGGCACTCCTCCACCGTTCTGGCCCCCACCCCCGCCGGATCGAACCCCTGCAAAATCATCAAAACCCGGTCGACCTCTTCGGGATCGAGATCGAACTGGTCGGCCAGCTCCTCCACCGTCTGACTCAGATAGCCGTTGTCGTCAATGGTGTCGATCAGCAGCAGCCCTACCTCCCGGTCCTGCCCCTCTAGGGTCAGATTGAGCTGCCATTCCAAATGGTCGTGCAGGTCTTCGGCCTTGGTCAGAAAGGCCTCAAACCCGGGGCCATCCTCGTCGCGCCCCTTGGGGCTGCTGGAGAGCACCTCCCCCCAACTGGCGTCAAAGGGCAGGTCGGCGCCAATGGTCGGATCTTCGTTCTCTTTCACCTGTGCCTGGGGGGCGTCGCCATCGGCTCCGGCGGCGGCGGCGGTCCCCATCCCCTCGTCCGAGGCGTGGATCATCGGCTCGGGCAGGGTTGCCTCCAGCAGCGGATTGCGCTCCACCTCCTCTTTGAGGTACTCGCCCAGCTCCAGCGACGACATCTGCAAAAGACGGATCGCCAGCTGCAACTGGGGGGTCATCACCAGTTGTTGCGAAAGCTTGATGTCAAGGCGTTGGGACAAAGCCATGGTGGATGGGTACTCCTCTATCGAAACGGGCGCTGGGCCCGGAAAAACCAGATTCAGGATTGCATCGCGGTCGGCAGGCCCAGACATCCGGGTAGGGCCGAGAAAGGCATCGTGGTCGGGAACCGCTCCTACAAGAACCCAACCGCTCGACCCCGCTTGTGGGAGGCCACTTCTGTGGCCGAAGCGAAGCTGGGATCGATCATTCGGGCAAGGTTTGGGTTGATGGTGCCGGGTTGCCCCTGCAAATCGCGCCGAGGGCGGCGCTCCTACAAAAAACCCAGGCGGTTCAACGCCTTTGTAGGAGGCGTCCCCGACGCCGATGCAGGGGCCGCCGAAACCCCCACCCCTCGCCCCTTGCGCAGGTTGGCCCGGCAAGCTCCGAAGCCATTGGGCAACCCCAGAGAAAAACCCTGGTTTCATCGCGCCGGGGGCGGCGTTCCAACAAAGCGGCTTCACCGCCCCTACAAAGCAAACCCCTCCCCCAGATAAACCGCCCGGGCTTGGGGGTTGTCGACGATCTCGTCGGGGGTGCCGGTCACCAGGATTCTTCCGGCGTGCAAAATGGCGGCTCGGTCGACCAGCTTCAGGGTTTCGCGCACGTTGTGGTCGGTGATGAGCACCCCGATGCCGCGTCCGGTCAGGTGGGTGACGATGGATTGGATCTCACCCACCGCGATGGGATCGACCCCAGCAAACGGCTCGTCGAGCAGCACAAACTTGGGGTCCAGCGCCAGCACCCGGGCGAGCTCAACCCGGCGCCGCTCCCCCCCCGACAGCGACCGCCCCAGGCTTTCGCGCACATGCCCCAGAGACAGCTCCTCAAGCAGCAGATCGACCCGATCCCGCCGCGCCTGCCGGTCCAGGCCACGCAGTTCTAAAATCGCCTCGATGTTGTCGGCCACGCTCAACTCCCGAAACACCGAGGCCTCTTGGGGCAGGTAGCCGATCCCCATACGGGCCCGTTGGTGCAACGGCATGGTGGTGATGATTTCACCGTCGAGTTCGACCACCCCTTCGTCGGCCGGGACCAACCCCACCATCATGTAGAAAGTGGTGGTCTTACCCGCCCCGTTGGGGCCGAGAAGCCCCACCACCTCGCGGGAGGTCAGCTCAAGATCGACGTGCTCGACCACCGTGCGCCCCTTGTAACGCTTGACCAAACCACGGGCGCTCAGGCGGTGGTGGGTCACCCCTTCAGCGTTCATCGCTGCCGCCCTCTTTGGGGGTGAAACGCATGTGGACCTTGCCGTCGTCACCCCCCCCCTCCATCACGCTGCTGTCGGCCTTGCGATCCAAGACGATGCTGTGGCCGACCGCGAAATCCTCCCCCTCCTCCAGTCTGGCATTGCCGGTGGCGGTCAGGGTTTCGGCGGCTACGTCGTAGACGATCTCGTCGGCGCTTAAGGTGCGCAGCGGGGCCGGGGCGGGCCGCACCTCCACCACCTTGGCGGGCGTGCCGACCGCCCGAATCGTGGCGACCTGGCGGGTTTGCTCGGCGTAGCTGATCCACATCTCGTCGGCGCTCAAGGTCTGGCTGCCCCGGATCACCTGTACATGGCCAATGAAGTGGGCCACCCCATCGGCGCGTGAGCCCTCCAGCCGGTCGGCGCTGACCTCGACCGGGGGTTCACCCTCGGCGGCCCAGGCCTGGGGCAGGCAGGCCAACAGCATCAGGATCAACAGCGCCCGTTTCATGGCATCACCCCCTTGACCCCTTCGGCCATCACCAAACGTCCCTCATTCAGATCGTATTCGGCGCTTGGGCCGCGCAGGGTGGTGGGGGGCGCCGCAAAGTTGAAGACCACATTTCCGGTCAGCCGAATCAAAGCGCTGTCGCGGCGGTATTCGGCCCGCTCGGCATCGGCGACCACATCGCCTGCCTTGAGCACCACATGGCCCTGGGCCTCGATCAGATCGCCCTGCGCCTTGCCCCGGCGGGCGCTCAGGGAGCGGATTTCCCCCCCCTGCTCCTCGGTCAAGGTGAAGGGGCCGGAGGCGATCCGTCCGTCGTCGAAACGGGTCATCTGCTCCGAGTGCAGTACCACCCGTTTTCCCTCGGAATCGAGGCGGGTCACCGTCGCATCGGTTAAACGCAGGCTGCGGTCGTCGGGGGGGATTTCAGACAACAACGGGTGGGGAGAGCGCGGCCAGAAGACCACCGCCAACAACGCGACCCCGGCCAGCAGGTACCAGGTCCGCTTCACCGCCGCGCTCCGGGGGCGATGCCATACCCGGCCAGGATCTCGCTCCACTTGCCCCGAGCACTCAAAACCAGGCGGATGACGTCGGCCACCACCCCCCGACCCGATTCACTCGGGGTTTGCCAATCGGCGTGCCGAGCGATCTCAAGCCCCGCATCGCCAGGGGCGACGGCCAAGCCACAGCGGTTCATCACCGGGGCGTCGACCACATCGTCGCCGATCATCGCCCAGCTTGAGGCGGGGATGCCGCTCTCGGCGACGATACGCTCAAACGCCTCGATCTTGCGCAGCGCCCGTTGCTCTAGGTAATCGAAGCCCAGCTCCTCGGCCCGGCGGGCGGTCACGGTCGAGGTACGACCGGTGATGATCGCCAGCTTCAAACCGTGGCGCCCCGCCAGCTTAATGGCGTGGCCGTCACGTACATGAAACCGTTTGGTTTCGGCCCCTGCGCTGTCGTAGACGATGCCGCCGTCGGTCATCACCCCGTCGATGTCGCAGATCAGCCCTTGAATGTTGCGGGCGCGGCGCAGCAGGGAGGGGGTCCAGTGGGGATTAGGGCGCAGCATTGGGCACCTCCGAAAGCCTACCGCGCACCCCACCTGCTGCGTTGCGCGGTGCTCGCTCCTTCATACGCCTCAGCCGCTGCGCTCCGTGCGCCTTGCAACTGGGCCGCTCGCTATGGTTTTTGAAGGCGCCCATCAGACCACCCCCGCATCAAGTAAATCATGGAGGTGCAAGATCCCCTCAACCCCGCCCCCTTCACCCGCCACCACCAAGGCGGTGATCTTGTATTTCTGCATGATCGCCAGCCCCTCGGCGGCCAGTCGTTCGGCGGTGATGGTTTTGGGATGGCGGCCCATGACTTGGCCGACACTCGCCTTGTGCAGGTCGATTCCCCGGTCGAGGGCGCGGCGCAGATCGCCGTCGGTGAGTACCCCGGCCAGCTTGCCCTGGGGGTCGAGGACGGTGGTCATCCCCAGCTTTCCCCGCGTCATGGCCAGAATCGCATCGGTCAGGGGGGCGTGATCAAGCACGGCGGGGAGCTGATCGCCCCCGTGCATCAGATCGCTGACCCGAGTGAGCAATCGCTTACCCAAGCTACCGCCGGGGTGAAATTTGGCGAAGTCCTCGGCCTTGAAGCCGCGTGCCTCCAGCAGCGCCACCGCCAGCGCGTCGCCCAGCGCCATGGTGGCGGTGGTCGAGGCGGTGGGGGCCAGCCCCAGGGGGCAGGCTTCGCGGTCGACGGCGGTATCGAGGGGGATGTCGGCATGGCGGGCCAGGCTCGAATCCATCCGCCCGGTCATGGCGATAATGGGGATGCTCATCCGCTTGAGCAGCGGCAGGATGCGGGTCAGTTCTTCGGTTTCGCCCGAGTACGACAGCGCCACCACCACATCGCCCGCCACCACCATCCCCAAATCGCCGTGGCTCGCCTCGGCGGGGTGGACGAAAAACGAGGGGGTGCCGGTGGAGGCCAGGGTGGCGGCGATCTTCTTGCCGACCAGCCCCGATTTTCCCATGCCGATCACCACCACCCGCCCCTGCGAGGCGAGGATCAGATCGACCGCCTGCTTAAACTCGGGACCGATGCGACCGGCCAGGGCGGTCAACCCCTCGGCCTCAATTTCGAAAACGCGGCGGGCGACGGCAATGGGGTCGATGGGGGGCGATACGGCAGGGGGCAACGGACACCTCGGGGTGCAATAAAATAGGCAGCGCGCCTGGTCCCAGCAGGTTTTTGCAGCAGCTGCGTTCACAGGTGGGCAGAGTAGGCATCGAAGTTGCTATGGTCAACGCGCAGCGCTGGGGTACCCGCCGGAGCAAGCCTGACCTATCCTCTAGGAGTCTGTCGGACTTGAGATCGTCCTACTCGGCAATTGCTCCTGCATTGCTCTACCTCCTGCATCCATGCAGTCGTGCGCCGGCGGGTAATCGGTCCAAATTTCCCCGGTTTTTCGTCACATAGACGCCACTATGATCCTCAAAACCGTGAAAATTTGGCCTCGATTCCCCACTCGGCTCGCTACGGACGCT
>MNWR01000083.1 GCA_001872725.1 Proteobacteria bacterium CG1_02_64_396
CTGGTCAGGGTGAAGGATCCCCCTGCCCCGCTGGTCGCCTGATTCCCCAGGTCGTCGACCAGGGTCGCCCCCACCAAGGGGGCCGAGGCTCCGTCGACGACGGTGCCGGTGATCGTCCCGGTGTTGCGGGTGAGCGTCAGCAGGCCGGTGTCGGTCACCTGGCCGACCGCGACGTTGAGCCCGGTTTTCGAGGCGGCGGCATAATCGGGATGGGCGACGACGACCTGATGGCCGCTCCCGGTCTGAACATTGACCCCCCAAGCGCCGGTGGCGTCGGGGGTGGCGGTGGCCAGGGTGACGGCCCCCGCGCCGTCCTTCACCGTCACGCTGACGAAGCCGTAATCGGCAGCGCTCCCCAAACTCAGGGCGATCCGCCCTTGCAGGGTGCCGTAGGCGGTATCCAGCGTTGCGGCGGGGGCGGTGGAGGCTGCCTGATTGGGAATCACCGCCACTACGGAGCGCGAGACGTAACCGGGGGCCGAGACCCAGAGCAGGTAGGTGCCGGGATCGACCCCGGCCAAGGTGTATTGCCCTGCGGCGTCGCTGCTGGCGCTGGCTCCGCCCGCAATCGACACCGTAGCGCCGACAATGGCGCCGCCGCCGACCGTGGCGGTTACCGTGCCGGTCAAAGTGCGCTGCGTCAGGATGATGGGGGTGCCGCTCAAATCGGCGGTCGCCCCCGCCGTCACCGTGGCACTCGCGCCCCCCGCCGTGAATCCCCCCTTGATGACACTCAAGGTGCGCGTCCCCACCGCCACCGTCGCCAAGGTGAACACGCCGCTGGCGTTGGTCACGGTGGTGTTGCCCAAATCGTCGGTGACGCTGGCCCCGACCAACGGGGTCGCCCCGTCGGTGACGACACCGGTCAAGGTGCCGGTGTTGCGGGTCAGGGTGACCGAACCTTTGTCGACCGGGCTCGCCGCCGCCACCGCCACCGCCGCCGGGTCACTCTGCCCCACATAGTCGGGATGGGTGTAGTTGATCCCCCCGGCGTAGCTCCCCTCGGGCAGGTTCAGATACCACTGCCCCACCACGTCGGTGGTGGTGGTTTGTCCCCCCAGGGCCACCGTCACGCCGCTGTTGTCGGCGGCGTTGGGCAGCACCACCCGACCCTTCACTACCCCGATGGCGGGATCGAGGATCAGGGCAAAGGGAATCGCGTAGGCGCCGCTGTTGCCGACCACCGCCACCGGCAACTGCTTGGTGGCATAGCCGGTTTTGCTGGCTTGGATTTGATACGAACCGTCGGGGACGCCACTGAAGGTGAAGGCGCCCAACCCGTTGCTGGTGGTTGTCAGGTTGATGCCGCCCGGTCCGGCCAGGGTAAGGGTCACCCCGCTGTTGTCGGGGGCGCTCCCGCCCAGGCTGACCGTGCCGGTCAATTGCAACGCCGTCAGACTCACCGGCGCCGCCAGGGTGGCGGTCGCCCCCGCCGTCACCGTGACGCCGACGCCGCCCGCCGTGAAGCCGCTTTTCAGCACGGTCAGGGTGCGGGTTCCCACCGCCACGTTCGCCAGGGTGAAGATGCCGCTGGCGTTGGTGGTGGTGGTGTTGCCCAGATCGTCGGTCACCGAGGTTCCGGCCAGCGCCGCTGCCCCGTCGTTGACCACACCGGTGATCGACCCGGTATTGCGGGTGAGCGTCACCGTCCCCTTGTCGACCGGGGCCGCCGTCGATACGGCCACGATAGCGGTGTCGCCTTGCCCCACGTAGTCGGGATGGGTGTAGTTGATCCCGGAGCCGTAGCTCCCCTCGGGCAGGTTCAGGTACCACTGCCCCACCACGTCGGTGGTGGTGGTTTGGCCGCCGAGTGCCACCGTCACGCCGCTGTTGTCGGCGGCATTGGGGAGGATCACCCGACCCTTCACCACCCCGATGGCGGGGTCGAGGGTCAGGGCGAAGGGGATCGCGTAGGTGGCTTGGTTGTTGAAGACCGAAACCGGCAATTGCTTGGTGGTGAAGCCGGTTTTGCTCGCCTGAATCTGGTAGCTGCCGTCGGGTACGCCGCTGAAGGTGTATTGCCCAGCCGCGTTGCTGGTGGTGGTCAGGTTGATGCCGCCCGCTCCCGCCAGGGTCAGGGTCACCCCGCTGTGGTCGAGTGCCCCCGCCCCCAAGCTCACCGTGCCGGTCAGTTGCAGGGCGGTCAGGGCCATCGGGGTCGCCAGATTGGCGGTCGCCCCCGCCGTCACCGTTGTGGTCGCCGTCCCCGCCGCAAACCCCTCTTTGAGGGCGGTCAGGGTCCGGGTGCCCACCGCCACCGTCGCCAAGGTGAAGGCGCCCGAGGCGTTGGTCACGGTGGTGTTGCCCAAATCGTCAGTGACGTTGACCCCGGCCAAGGGGACCGCCCCGTCGCTCACGCTGCCGCCGATCGACCCGGTGTTGCGGGTCAGGGTGACCGAACCCTTATCGACCGGGGTGGCCGCAGCCACGCTGATCGCCGCCGCATCGCTCTGTCCCACATAGTCGGGATGGCTGTAGTTGATCCCGGAGCCGTAGCTCCCCTCGGGCAGGTTCAAATACCACTGCCCTACCACATCGGTGGTGGTGGTTTGCCCCCCCAGGGCCACGACGACGCCGCTGTTGTCGGGGGCGTTGGGGAGGATCACCCGCCCCTTCACCACCCCGATGGCGGGATCGAGGGCGAGGGCGAAGGGGATCGCGTAGGCACTGCTGTTGCCGACCACCGCCACCGGCAATTGCTTGGTGGAATAGCCGGTTTTCGATGCCTGAATCTGGTAGCTGCCGTCGGGTACGCCGCCGAAGGTGTACTGCCCGGTCACGTTGCTGGTGGTGGTCAGGTTGATCCCGCCCGATCCGGCCAGGGTCAGGGCAACGCCGCTATGATCGGTCGCGCCGCTCAGGTTGACCGTACCGGTCAGGGTCAGCGCCGTCAGAGCGACTGGGGCTGCCAAATTGGCGGTCGCCCCCGCCGTCACCGTCACGCTTGCCGTTCCCGCCGAGAAACCGCTCTTGATGACGGTCAATGTGCGGGTTCCCACCGCCACGGTTGCCAAGGTGAAGGCGCCCGAGCCGTTGGTGACGGTGGTATTGCCCAGATCGTCGGTCACCGAGACCCCGGCCAGGGGGATCGCGCCGTCGGTCACGCTGCCGCCGATCGACCCGGTGTTGCGGGTCAGGGTGATCGAGCCCTTATCGACCGGGGTGGCTGCAGCCACGGTGATCGCCGCCGGGTCGCTCTGCCCCACATAGTCGGGATGGGTGTAGTTGATCCCCGCGCTGTAGCTCCCCTCCGGCAGGTTCAAAAACCACTGCCCCACCACGTCGGTGGTGGTGGTTTGACCGCCTAGGGCGACGGTGACGCCGCTGTTGTCAGGGGCGTTGGGGAGGATCACCCGACCCTTCACCACCCCGATGGCGGGGTCCATCGAGATCGCGAAGGTGACTTGGTAATTGGCGCTTTGCCCCAGCACCGCCACCGGGGTCGTTTTGCCCACAAAACCGGGACGGGTGGTGAGAATTTGATACGAACCGGGGCCGACCCCAAACAAAGTGAAGGCACCGGTCGCGTCGGTGGTGGTGGTGAGATTGGCGGCCAGCGTCCCCCCTTGCAGGGTGACGGTGGTGCCGCTGTGGTCGCTGGCGCCGTTGCTGAGCAAAACCCTGCCGGAAAGGGTCATGGGGCTCATCGCGACCGGCGCCGCCGCAACGGGGGTCGTGACCCCCGAGGCGACCGTCACCGTCGCGGTGGCGGGCAGGTAGCCCGCCGTTTGCAGGGTCACCACCCGGTCGCCGACCGGGATGTTGCTCAAAGTAAAGGCGCCGCTGGGATCGGTCACCGTGGCGTTGCCCAGGTCGTCGCTCACCGCCACCCCGGCCAGCGGCGCGCCACCCGCCCCGGTGACGCTGCCGCCGATGGCGCCGGTCACCGCAGCCAGGTTGATCTCGGTCATCTTGACCGTAGAGCCCCCCTGAATCGTGACAACCCGGGTCAACGTGGCGTGGTTGGAGTCGGTGAAGTTGATCGTTGGGGTTCCAACCGGAATGTTGTTCAAAACAAACGAGCCATCCCGGGCAGTCACCGCCGCCAGATCACTCCCCTCAACCGAAACCAAAATTCCGGCGTGGTCCATCAAGCCCGCCCGCTCACCGAAGCGGGCAAAACCGCTGATCGCCCCCTTACTTGAGGAAGTCTGCCGCACCAAAGGCAAAGTCGGCACCGCCGCGGTCGAGCCCTTGACGATGTTCACCCCGTCCATCTTGGCCGTGACAAACCCCTCGGCCGAGGCGACGAAGCTGTACCCCTGCCCCACCGCCAAAGCGGGGAACTGAAAAATCCCGGCCGAGGAGGTCAGGGTCGAGGTCACCGAACCGTCCGACCCTTTGGCATACACGACGATGTTTTCGAGCGAACTCAAACCGGTGGCCAACACCTGCCCCGAGGCGCCCCCCTTGTCGGTTCCAAGTTCGATGTTTTGCAGGTTGGTGGGCTGTCCCGAGGCGACCTGAAAGTAGACGTAGCGGCTCAAATAGCCGGTTTGCGCCACCGTGACGGCGTAATGGCCGGGAGGAAGATTCTGGATTTCGGCCACACCGGTGGCGTCGCTGAGGATCTGGGTGCCGGTGTTGATGAGGGTAACGGTGGCGTTGTTGATGGGCTGGGCGGTGGCGCGGTCGACCACCGTCATCACGACGCTGCCGGTCGGTTGCAGTTGGGTATTGGCCACATCGATCTGCTTGGTGGCCCCTACCGGGACGTTGATGTTGGCGATTTGCACCCCGTTGCCCTGGGCGTCGATGTAAACCAGCTCGTAGCCGGTACCACCGGGAACCGAAAGGTTGTACTGCCCGCTAGGGTTGATGGGGATTTGCTGGGCGCGGGTCAGGGGCGGCTGGAGGGTGTCGCCCGTCTTGCGGGCCTGGGCATCGGCCTGAACGGCGGCCAACACCGCGTCGGGGGTCAGCCAAAGGCCGCCCTGCTGCGAGGTGATGCGAGCGGCGGTACCTGAAGCAACGCGGGGGATCGCCGCGGCGGGGACAACCCCGGTTACGGTGCCCATGCCGGTAATGGGGGGGGCGACAAATCCGCTGGTGCCTTGCGTTCCAGCCCCTGATGCGGGGGTGCTCGCCTGATTGCCGGGGCCAAAACACCCGGACAACAGCAGTAACCCTAGAGAAATCACAACCCATTGCTTGGTGCGCGTGCGCAAGCCTTGCCGCATTCCGTCCCCCCCTATAGCCCCTTTGTTGGGCTTATTTGCATCTTATTCAAAACTAGAATTTTCTAAGGAAGCGCTGATTAAATCGGTGTCTCCCTAATAAATTAGCGTTTTCCTAAGGAAAAACTGATTAAAGGCATCCTGCCTTGAATCAGCACGCTACGCAAAAAGCGTCGTTTTTGCTTCGCTTGCAAAATCAGTCACTTACGTTCCTGATTTTGGCGACCCATCCCTGGGTCGCTCGGAAACGCTAATAAATCAGCGCTTCCTTAAGGCTCATAACCCTCCACCCCATCCAAATGTTGGCGGGGTACTTTGTCGATCTAAACCACGAGTTGCAACCGCCCCTCCGTGACAGCAATCACCCCATCCAACCAGACGCCAAATGGCTTGGGATGATGATGGCCAGTCCCCGCCATCGAATCGTATTTACCCCTCCCAAGTTACCTGTTTGGGCTCATGATCGGGATGAAGCAACGGCTTGCTCGCCGGTTGTTCTTCTGCGCCTCATGCAACCTGCCCCGCCACCCACCCCGACGACCAGGCCCATTGTAAGTTGTACCCGCCAAGCCAACCGGTTATGTCGATCACCTCGCCGACAAAGTACAGGCCGGGGACTTGGCGTGCCTCCATGGTTTTAGAGGACAGTTCGCCAGTATCGACCCCCCCCGCCGTCGCCTCGGCGACCCGATACCCTTCGCTCCCTTCAGGATGCAAAACCCACCCCTTTAGCCGCAGGGCGGTTTCTTCCAATTCCGCATCGGTTTGCTGCCCCATCAACCCGTCGGGCAGCCCCTTGTCGCCCAACGCCTGGATCAACCGTTTGGGCAGCCATTGCCCGAGCACGGTGCGCAGCTGCGCCTTGGGCCTGCCTTTTTTGGCCGTTTTCAGCGTCTCGAACAAATCGACACCGGGCAACCAATCGACCGTCACCCCCTGACCCGGCTGCCAGTAAGAGGAGACCTGAAGGATGGCGGGGCCGCTGATCCCCTTGTGGGTGAAGAGTAGGTTGGAGGAGAACACCGGGGAGGCGCCGCTGTGGGTGGCGACCGGTAGGGCAATCCCCGCAAGCACTCCGAAATGTTTGAGATCGCGCGCCCCCCAGGTCAGCGGCACCAACGCGGGTCGGGGGGGAACGACCTTTAGGCCGAAATGGCGGGCGATGCGCAGCCCCACATCCCCCGCCCCCACTTTGGGGACCGAGAGTCCCCCGGTGGCGACCACCACCGCCTTGGCGTGCAGGGGGCCATGGTTCGTCGCCGCCGAGAACCCCTCCCCCTCCCGGTCGACCCCCTTCACCTCGACCTTGAAGCGAAACTCGGCCCCCGCTTGGCGGGCATGGTCGGCCAGAAGATCGGCGATGTCGGCGGCGGAGCGGTCGCAAAACAGCTGCCCCAGTTCCCGTTCGTGAAAGGGGATGTGGGCTTGCTGCAACAGGGCGATGAAGTCGTGGGGGGTGAAGCGGCTCAGGGCCGAGATGGCGAAGCGGGGGTTGTGCGAAACGAAGTTTTCAAACCCCACCTCCCGGTTGGTGAAGTTGCACCGTCCCCCCCCGGAGATCAGGATTTTGCGCCCCGGACGGTCGTTGTGGTCGAGTACCACAACCTTGCGCCCCCGGCCCGCCGCCTGCCAGGCGGCCATCAATCCGGCGGCCCCCGCCCCCAAAATTGCGACGTCGAATGCCTCTTGTTTCACTGCTGCTCCTGTCGAGGTCTCATGAACGATATTGCCCCACCAGCACCTTTGTGCCCTTGCGGTTCTGGTCTTGCGCTGGCCGACTGCTGCAAACCCTATCTGAGCGGCGCTCGGGATGCCCCTACCGCGCGCGCCTTGATGCGCAGCCGCTACACCGCCTACGTGCTGCTCGACGAGTCCTACCTCCTCAAAAGCTGGCATTCCACCACCCGTCCCAAAACCCTGGGATTGCAGGAGGATCGACGGATCGAATGGCTCGGCTTGACGGTTGAAGGCTGGGAGGATGGGGAGCCCGAGTCTGAGCGGGGGGTGGTGACCTTCACCGCCCGCTTCAAGGTGGGCGACAAGCGCGAGCAGATCCGCGAGGCAAGCCGATTTTTGAGGGAGGAGGGGGCTTGGCGCTACCTCGACGGCACAATGTTGCCCCCGACAACCGCTTCCAAGGAGGCCAAAACGGGGCGCAACGACCCTTGCCCTTGTGGCAGCGGGAAGAAATTCAAACGGTGTTGCGGGGGGTAGCAGAGGGCTTGATGCGATCTGAGTAGAGGGTGACGAGTTGCCTCTTCTAATCGCGGCCGTGGAGTGTTCCTACACAAATCCCGACGCACCGTCACCGCATGTAGGAGGCGTCCCTGACGCCGATGCGAAGCCGAGTCGTTTCAGTCGAGCCACACGTTGTGGCTACGGGTCACCCCTGCTCGTTGGAGGGTCGTGCTGCGTCGTGGCCGCTTATGTTTCATCACACAAAAGGCGGACGCGACGGAGCGCGTCCCTCCAGGGGGCACTAGGAGTCTGTCGGACTTGAGATCGTCCTACTGCGCCGGCGGGTAATCGGTCCAAATTTCCCCGGTTTTTCGTCACATAGACACCACTATGATCCTCAAAACCGTGAAAATTTGGCCTCGATTCCCCACTCGGCTCGCTACGGACGCTCAAGCCCGACAGACTCCTAGGAGTCTGTCGGACTTTTCCCAAGGACATGAGACGATATGAGGCATGATATGAGGCATCTGTCGTAACAAGCCGAGGAGCCCCGAT
>MNWR01000084.1 GCA_001872725.1 Proteobacteria bacterium CG1_02_64_396
CAACAACAGCAGGGGGGCGGGGGGATCGGGGGGGAGTCCGACAAACACCCCCTCGGAGCGCAACTCGACCCGGTAACCGGGGCCGTTGCCGGTTGCGGCGCCAAGCAGGGGGAGCAGCTCCCAGCCGTGCCAAGGGCAGCCCAGCAAACCCTCCGAGGTGCTCGATCCCCGAGAGCGAATCTCGTGCAGGTGGGGGCAGGGGAGGATGGTGAAGTCTTGAATTAGGTTGAAACGGCCAAAACAGGTGCCGAATTCGGTGCAAACCACCGATTCGATCCGCCCCTTGGGTAGGTCGGCCAAGTCTTTGGCTCGAAACCAACGCCATGATCCAGATGGTGTGCTCATTGGGGTACCCTCCTGGGTTTCGACCTACCCTTGTGCGGCCACATTCGATCTACGCGGCGATGATCTCAGCCACCCCCCCCGCCTGGCTGTAGCGCATCCCACATCGCTTTATAACGACTGTCCAAATCGCTGAGTTCGCGGTCGATCCGCTCCAGTTGGGCAAGCCCTTGATGGGGCGAGGTTTCCCCCCGGTCCAGCACCCCTTTGAGCTTTTCGCGCTCGGCAAACACCACCGCAATCCGCCCCTTGATCCCCGCCAGAAGCGCCTCGGTACGCTCACCCTCTAAGTGGGTGTAGGGGGGAAAGGTTTGCAGGCGGGGGTCGTATTTGGGGGCGCCGACGGTGAAGTGGTAGAGGCTTTGAAAGCGATCATCCCTAAGCCCAAGAAGTTCATGCACCGGGTCGTCGAAGAAGCAACCGATCCCGGTCCCCCGCACCCCATGCGCCTCGGCGTGCAAGTAGAGCGCCTGCCCGATCAGCCCCGCCTCCCAATAGAGGGTGCGGTAGGCGGCGGGGCCATCTTGGTGCAGCACCGCGTCGAAGGGGGCGAGCATTCCCAGGCTGAAGGCGCTGCTGGATGCGATCTCTTGATGGCAACTGAGCATTCGCGCCGCCTTGCGGGCGTCGCTTCCGGTCAGCCGCATCAGGGGCAGTCCCTCGGGGGCGGCCTCGATCGGGGCCGGATTCCAGTCCTCCCGAACCCGCTTTTCTAATCCACCGCCGCGCGAAAATAGATACAGACCGGGTTCCAACCCCTCCACCCGATGGACAAAAAGGATCAGGTCGAGACGAGGGGGCAGGGGCCAGAGGCTCCAGGGCAGCCCCGCCTCGGGCAGGGTGGCCCGGAGCAGGGCGAAGAAGCGCTTTTTTGCCAGCGAATAGGAGGGATCAAAGGCCTGGGCGCTGCGCCGTTGCCGAATCAAAGGGGCGAGCAGGGGCGATGGGGGATCGGGCGGCGGCGAAGGCATCTTAGCGGCGGTTTCAGTGACTGCCGGGGCGTCACTGTGGCACGCCTGGGCGACCTCGCCGATTACCGGCCAGGCGTTGCGAGGCAGATCGCTCAAGCGGTTGGCCTGCCCCTGCCAACGACCGGCCTTGGCAAGATCTCCCCAGGAGGCGCGCTGCCAATAGGGCTCGGGATCGGGTCCAACCGCCACAAGCAGATCGGGCCACTCCTGCTCGGCGTTGGCGAAGTCGGCATTGCGGTCGAGTCCGAGAAGGGCGGCGATGGTGTTGTCCCCCGCCGGGCAGATATGCACCTGCCAACCCAGCGTCGCGGCGGCATACCCAACCGCCCCCAGGGCGTGTCCCACGTCGAGCTGCACGTAGCGAAAGGCCCGCTCCCCGTATTTCCAGGCTTCGCGCTGGGCGATTGAACTGAGCCCCAACAACAGGGCAGGGGGATGCCCCTGGGAATCCCAAGCGCAGCGCTGCTCCAGGGCGTGTTGATCGGCCCGGTAGTGATGCACCCCGTCGGGGATGCCGACCACGCCCCATGACGCCACATACCCCTCGGTAGGATGCAGGTTGCCGCTCGATGGATTGCAGCGCAGCGCCCAACGCTCGGGCCCTGCTGCTTTCCAGGCCGATAGCCCCAGCGAGAGCTCCAGCAACTGGGCGACCGAGGCGTGATTCAGGGGGGCGGGGTTGCTGGCCGGGGCGGTCAGGGTGGCATCCCCCGCTGCGACACTCAGGGGCAGAGGCAAGAGTGGGCATCCGGCAAAGCGGCGGAAGGGGTCGGGTTGCGTGTCCCAGTCGAGGTAGCCGGGCCCGGCGGCGTAGCGATCCAACCGGTGTTTGGTCCGGTTGTGGTAGGCGCGGATCGTCTCCAGCGGGGTATCTTGGGGGGGCATCGCGTTACCTTCCAAAGGTGGGGGGAACCAGGATGGACGTCGCGGTGGTTGTGGGGTTCAAGTCCGGCTCAATCCCATGGCACGACGCAGCGCCTTGAGCGATTGGAGGTCTGAGGCCAATTCAAGCGCCGTGGTGTCGTCGACGTTGCGCAGGGATGGGTCGGCCCCGAGTTCAAGAAGCAGGGTGACCATCACCCCTTTGCCCGCCGAAGCGGCGTACATCAGGGCGGTGTTTCCCTCGCGGTTGGGGTGGTTGGGATCGGCCCCCGCAGCCACCACCGCCCGCACCACCTCGGGGTTTTCCCCCACGCAGGCCAGCCAAACCGCCCCATTGCCGTCGAGGGTGGCGGCGGTCGGGTCGCCCCCTTGCGCCAACGCGGCCCGAACCGCCGCCAAGTTCCCCTGAGCCGATGCCTCCAACAGGGGGGGCAGTTCAGGGTCTGTGGGGGTGCGGTGGTGCAGCCACCCCTGCCAGCCGGTATCGAGCTCATGCACCTGAGAAAACCCCATTCCCGCCAGCAACTGCGCAACCTCTTTGCTGGAGTGGCCCCGATAGCAGTAGAGCAGCAGCGGATGTTGCCACTTGCGGGTTTTGACCAATTCATGGAGCAGGGCGTCGCTGAAATGGCGGGCGCCGGGCAGATGACCCCGCTCGAAGCTGGCGGCGTCGCGCAGGTCGAGCACGATGGGTTCGCGCTCGCGCAGCAAAATCAGGGCGGAATCGACACTCAACGATGCAAAGGGCATAGGCGATCTCGTGGTTTGTGGAATCCATACTGGGCCTTCAGCCTCCAGCAAGATCGAGACCTGGATGAGCCCGTTCATGTTAATCGTTGATTTAAAAAGGAATTGATGGATGTAATGGCGAGCGTCGAGGGTGGGTTTTGGGCGACGCTGTCGTGTATGTGAGGTTTACGACCGAGTGTGATCCTTTCGGTCGTGCCACGGTCGGTTCATTCTGAGGGAATGGGCTGTTGATGAATTTCCAAGGAGCTGAAATGACACCCCACATCTTGCCGCCATCGCCCTGGAGTCAGAGCGAAACCCAGCTACGCCACACCTGGCAGATCGATCCTCTGCAGGGGCTCGATGGGGAGGTGGTGCGCCAGCGGCTGCACCGTTTTGGCCCCAATAGGCTGCGCGAGGTCCGTCGCCGCACCGTCTGGGAGATCCTACGCGCCCAATTCGAAAGCCTGATGGTTCTATTTTTGGTGGTTGCCGCCGGGCTGGCCTTCGCCTTCGACGAAACGGTGGAGGGGATCGCCATCGGAGCGGTGATTTTGCTCTCGGTGGCCATCGGGTTTGTGATGGAGGTCCGGGCCACCCGCTCGATGGAGGCGCTGCACAGGCTCGGGGTGGCGAGCGTCCGGGTCCGGCGGTCGGGGCAGGAGGTCGAGATTCCCGCCGACCGGCTGGTGCCGGGCGATGTGGTGCTGGTCGAGGGGGGCGACGTGCTCACCGCCGATCTGCGCTGGATCGAGGCGGCCCGGCTGCAAATCGACGAATCGCCCCTGACTGGGGAATCGCTGCCGGTGAGCAAAACCACCCTGCCCCTGCCCGAAACCACCCCTCTGTCGGAGCGCAGCAACATGGGGTTCAAGGGGACCGCCGTGCTGCTCGGTTCGGGTGTGGGGCTGGTGGTCGCCACCGGCATGGCGACCGAATTGGGGAAGATATCGGCCCTGATGCAAGAGACCGACGGCCGTGCTACTCCGCTGGAGCTGCGCCTTGAAGAGATGGGGCGGCGGCTGATCGGCGCCACCCTGGCCATCGCTGCCCTGGTGGCGGTCAGCGGCTGGCTGGCAGGCAAAGATCTCTTCCTCATGGTCGAAACCGCCATTGCCCTAGCGGTCGCCGCCATTCCCGAGGGTTTGCCGGTGGTGGCGACCATGGCGCTGGCCCGGGGGATGTGGCGGATGGCGGGGCGCAACGCCCTGATCCGCCGCCTCTCGGCGGTCGAAACCTTGGGTTCGGCGACCCTGATTTGCACCGACAAAACCGGCACCCTGACCGAAAACCGGATGACGGTCACCGTGGTGATGCCCCCGAGCGGCGAAGCCCACGTGGCCCCCAACGGGCTGTTGCGGGGCGGGGAGCTGATCGGCTCCGACCCCGACCTGACCCGCCTACTTGAGGCGGTGGTGCTGTGCAACAACGCCAGTCTGGGGGGCAAACCGGGGGGGGCGGTGGGCGATCCCCTTGAAGTGGCGCTACTCGAAGTGGGGCTCACCCGGGGGATCGAGCGCAAAGCCTTGTTACAACAATGGCCCGAGCTGCGGGAGGAGGCCTTCGATCCCGAGGCGCGGATGATGGCGACCCTGCATCAGGTCGGGGCGGGGATGCGCATTGCGGTCAAAGGGGCTCCCGAGTCGGTGTTGGCAGCCTGCCTAAGCTGGCATGGCGAGGGGGGGCAGACCCCGGGGGGGCAAGCCCCCTTCGGGGACCACGAGCGGCAGATGTGGCTGAGCCACAACCGCGCCATGGCGGCGGCGGGGCTGCGGGTGTTGGCGGTGGCCGAGCGCTTTGATGGCCAGGGACACCCCTTTGCCGATTTGACCTTCCTCGGTTTGATCGGCCTGCTCGATCCGCCGCGCCGCGATGTCCGTGAGGCCATCGATACCTGTCAGGCGGCGGGGATCAGGGTGGTGATGATCACCGGCGATCAGCCCGAAACCGCCCGCTCCATCGCCCTGGCCACCGGTCTGGTCGACGATCCCGCCACCCCGGTCATCCTGGGGTCTGAGCTGGGTTCGGGGGGGCAGTGGTCGGCGGCAAGCCGTTTGGCGATTCAAAGTGCCTCGATCCTGGCCAGGGTGACCCCGGCGCAAAAGCTCAATTTGGTTCGGCTGCATCAAGATTGTGGCGAGGTGGTGGCGATGACCGGCGATGGGGTCAACGACGCCCCGGCGCTACGCCAAGCCGACATCGGCATCGCCATGGGGCGGCGGGGGACCCAGGTGGCGCGGGAGGCGGCCGATATGGTGCTGGCCGACGACGCCTTTTCGACCATCGTGCACGCCGTGGCCCAGGGGCGGATCATCTTCGGCAACATCCGCAAATTTGTCCTCTACCTGATGTCGTGCAACGTCGCCGAGATCATGGTGGTGGCGCTCCCCTCGTTGCTGGGGGCGCCGCTCCCCCTGCTGCCGTTGCAAATCCTCTTTCTCAACCTGGTCACCGACGTCTTTCCCGCGCTGGCCCTGGGGATGGGGGAGGGGGATCCCGGAGCCATGAATCACCCCCCCCGCAACCCCAAGGAGCCGCTCTTGACCCGCCATCATTGGTGGCTCATCGCCGGGTACGGCGCCGTGATGGCAGCGGCGGTGTTGGGCGCCTTTGCGTTGGCGCTGGGGCCGCTGGGCTTAAGCGCAGGGCAGGGGGTGACGGTCAGCTTTTTAACGGTGGCGCTGGCTCAGCTGCTCCATGTTTTCAACATGCGCGACCGGGGATCGACCTGGTGGCGCAACGACATCGTGGCCAACGGTTGGGTTTGGGGGGCGCTGGCGCTGTGCGTTTTGCTGTTGGGGCTGGCGACCTACGGCCCGTTGTTGCCGGGGGTGTTGGGGCTGGAACCGATTCCCCTGGATGCTTGGGGGGTGGTGATCGGCATGAGCGTTCTGCCGCTGCTGGTGGGGCAGGTGGGTTTGGGGGGGCGAGGGCGAAGGGATTGATGCGGTGGCGTGAGGGACTCAAGACCTCCCATGTTTATCCCAGCCCATTGATGTCGCGCACCTCAAGAACCCTTTTCGGAGCGCCGCGTTGCACCACCGCGATCATGGCGCGGGCGACCTGCTCCGAGGTACCAACCATGTTGGGAAAGAGTCGACGCAGGATCCCCCAGAAGGGGCGGGTGAAGGTGTAGAGCCAGCGGTACGAGTCGGTTTTGGACTTCACCCCGTGCATGGGGACGATGAAGCCGGGCCGGAACACCACCCCCTTGAACGGCAGCGCCAAAACGGCGTTTTCGGTCGCCCCCCGCACCCGAGCCCACATCACCGAGCCCTTCTCGCTGCTGTCGGCCCCGGCCCCGGAGCCGTAGACGAAGGTCATGTTGGGGTTGAGCGCCGCCAGCGCCTCGGCTGCCGCTAGGGTGTAGTCATAGGTGACGCGGCGGTAGTCGGCATCACTCATGCCCGACGAGGTCACTCCAACCAGGTAGAAACAGCCGTCATACCCCCGCCAAACCGCTTCCAACGGCTTGAAATCAAGAAAATCGGTGTGGATCTGCTCTTGGTATTTGGGGTGGGTGAAGCCGCTGGGCTTGCGCACGATGGCCAAGATGCTTTCGACGTTGGGATCGAGCAGGCACTCGCGCAGCGCCGCCTGGCCGATCATGCCGCTGGAACCGAAGAGGATGATGTTCATGGGTTCTTTCTGGGTCGATTGCGTGGGAGTCAATGCCCCTTGAGCGGTAGGAGCGCCCCCCTCGGCGCGATGCCTTTCTGCCCATGGGGTCAACCTGGTTGTTGGGTCGATACCGGCTTCCCCTTCACCTCGTTGGGGTTTAGGGGCACCGGAACGACGCCTCACCCCCCCTTTAGCCCGCGCTCGAACCGCCGGTATGGCTGAGCACGCTGCTGAGCGAGTTGAGTTTCTGGCGGATGCGCAGCAGGTCGCTGGCGAGGTTCTTCAGGTGGTTGGCGTAGACGCCGTCCTTGTCGCCATTGAGCACCACGGTCGGCTCGAACCAGGTATCGCGCAGCTCATGAATGATCGAGGCTATCAGTTCCCCGCCGTCGTTTTTCTGCAAGACCGTTTGAAAGTCCCGCTGCACCGCTTGCATCTCGATGTACATCGCGTAGGCGACCCCCTTGCTGTAGTAGAAACGGTCGTCGGTCTCCAGCCAGCCCAGGGTTTCGTCGGTCAGGCTGGTGGTGGCGGCGCCGAGCAAAGAGGCGTATTGATCCAGCAGTTGGATCAGGTTGTCGGAGCGGGGATAAAACTTGGCCTGATCTGAGTTCAGCCGCTCGACATACCGCGCCAACGCAGAGGATGCCTCGTTCATGCGGCCTTCATAGGAGGGGAAGATCCATTTGTGGGGGTCGTTGCTGTAGAACTCGAAGGCCCGCTTCACGTCGTCGTCGATCTGGTCGGTAGTGCGTTGACGCGAAAGGTCGTCGCGCAGCACCCGCACCGAAAAACGGATGGTTTCGATGACCCCGAGCTGGAAGTTCTGCTTGTTGTCGAGCCAGGCGGTGAGCGGCAGGTAGTCGTTGGGGGTCCAGCCGGTGAAGGAGTCGAGTTCGGTTTGGGCCAGCGTCCGGTTCACCTCCACAAAATTCACCCCCTCGGCCCCCTCCAGCGGCGGCGTGAACGGCTCGCTTTGACGGGAGCCGACGTAGCCCCATGCCGAAAGCAGCACAAGCAACGCCACGCTCCCCACGGCGGCAAGGGCCTTGTTGGCCAGGGTTTCCCGCAGGGTGTCCAGGATGTTTTCCAGTGTCGGGTTCATCGTTGTTCGTCCTCTGTCTGCCGTGCCGTATTCACGAAAAGTCTGGGAGAGAGAGGTTATAGGGTGTGGGGGTGGGGGTGAAGTCATCCCCGCTCAGGCGGGGATCCAGCAAGGCGTTTCAAGCGGGGAGGTCGATTCGCTGGGGACGGCTGACGCAGCGCGGCGGTGTTCCCCCTTTGTTCCTCTCCCGCCCCCCCCGCCACCACTGGATCCCCGTTTAGCGCGGGGATGACGCCGAGGGGACGGAAGGGCAAGCGGGAGACTCATCCCTCCGCTGCCCCCGACGGCAACCTTTTTGAAGAGCCGAAATTGTAGGCTCGGACCCCATGCGCGAACGGCGGGCCAAGGGTTGCCCACAGGCACGGATGTTCGGTGACCGGAGCGGTGGGATTACGCGGTATGGCAGCAAAGAGGACCGGTAGCCGATTCGGTGCGAACCGTGATATACAGAATCGGTATAGCACGGACCCTGAATGGGAAGGCACCAATGGGGAAAGCCAAGATATTTCGGGAGGTAGAGGGGCTATGAGGTCTTCGGGGGGCGCACTTCTGAAGTCGTGCTACAAAGAATCCGCCTATCACTGTTATGGCGGATTCCGCCTAAGAAACTGTTAGGGTAAATCATGCCGAATGACGATTTAATGTTGCTTGTTTTAGAAAACATGAAGAATTCCT